>JAHENW010000169.1 GCA_018610025.1 Thermoplasmatota archaeon | reverse complement strand
CGAAGAGATAGTGGATACGATCATGGAGGCCGTAAAGGATGGAGTACGTTAAGAAAAAGGTCAACACGGTCTCGAGATGGGGTGAAAGGCCTGGAGATAGAGTGTTGGAAGACGCTCTAGACCGCTCTCTGTTGATTTTGGATAAGCCGGAGGGACCTACCAGTCATCAGGTCTCGTCATGGATACAGCGGATGTTCGATAGGAAGGCGGGTCACAGCGGCACATTGGATCCCAGGGCCACAGGTGTGCTGCCCATGGGCTTGGGCCATTCCGTGAGATTGCTCGATCTGCTGCACGAGGCGCCCAAGGAATACGTGACGGCCATGAGATTCCATTCTCAGGTGGACGACGAAAGGTTGAAGGAGGTGTTGGAGGAATACACTGGCGAGATATATCAGACGCCTCCAGTGCGTTCGGGGGTCAAAAGGGAGAGGAGGGTCAGAGAGATATACGAGTTGGAGGTGCTGGAAAGGAAGGGACAGGATTATCTTTTGAGGGTGAGGTGTGAGTCCGGCACATACATCAGGACCCTTTGTAAAGACCTGGGGAAGACCATGGGGACTGGAGGGCACATGATGGAGCTCAGGAGAACTGAAGGAGGCGGGTTCGCAGAAGAATGGGCGAAGATCCTCCAAGACGTTAAAGATGCCCTTGAATTTTGGAAAGATGGGGACGATGAGTATCTGAAAGAAGTGCTGATACCATACGAAAGGGCTTTAGACGTTTTTCCAAAAGTCAAGATAAAAGATACCGCAGGGGGAGCACTGTTGGACGGGGCCGACCTGGCGGTGCCTGGGGTTCTAGAGATGGATGAGTTCGAGAAAGGGGATAGAGTTGGTATAATCTCCCTCAAAGGGGAGGGTATCGCCGTGGGTGAGGCATTGGAGGATGCGTCGGATATCGTAGATATGGATGAAGGCCTGGTGGTGAAGACCGACCGTGTATTTCACCCCACTGGGGATTATCCCCGCGCATGGAAATGAGTTAAATATCAGTTCCATTAATCCACAATCCCCTACAAAACTGCCGAGATAGCCTAGCCTGGTACGGCGCGAGATTGGAGATCCGTAATGGACCTGATATCTCGTGGTGCTCTGCACCTCAGGGGTTCGAATCCCCTTCTCGGCGCTTATTATCGCTTAAATAGGTGGTTCAAATCTGAACGGGATGAACCTCATATTAAAAGTAAAAAAAGATGGCTGATATAGATTCCGATAAGTAAGGCCAGTCATTCTTGGGTTATACCTAATATATCCTCGATATCGGCTAACTTCCTTTCGAAATTTTCATATCCGCCTACCTCATCGAAGTCGGCCTGGAGATCCTTCATCTCCTCTTCACCTAGATATTTCCTGGCTAGGGGGAAAAGGAACCTCTCTTCTCTCTCGAGATGTTCACGCAGGAGGGACGAGTATCTGTCTATCTTGCGGATAACATTCTCAGGATCCTCATCGGTCATATCCTGGAGTTCCTCGACCATATCTTCTAAGCTATCGTGTTCTTCCTCCACCGTTTTCAGTGACGAACGGGAGAACAACCTGGAACTGGGTGACTCCCCCTGCTCTTGGATGGCTTTCTGCAAGAAGGTGAGAAGGAAGTTGATCTCTTTTCGATGATGGTTCTCAAGGTCCACCCTCAAAGCGGTTGATCCCATCCAATCTAGAATTTTTTGGGACATCTCTCCCTTGAACCTCGAGGATATCACCTGAAAGATGTTGACCGTCCTTTTCAGTAGTTCGTGTTCCTGCTCAAGCTGATCCACGGCGTCGAACTGACCTTCAAGTCCATTCAACACCCTTTCGGCCTCACGTACCCTTCTCTCGACGGACTCCCTTTCTAGTGGTTTTATCAGAAAATCGTCAACACCTGCTTTGAGAGCAGGTATCATATCCAGCTCCCTTATCGTTTCTTCCTTATCTGGGGAAACCATAAATATGTATCCATCCACCTCTTGAGCGATGTCTAGAGCACCTAACTCCTCTGTCAAAAAGTACATATCCGCATCGACATCGAGAACGTCGGCATCTTCTACCGCCACCACCTCGTGGTCCATGTTCTTAAGTATCTTCTCAAGTAGCGTCCTAGACGCCCTGTTCGGTTCAGCTATGAGTGCTTTCATGATGTAGGATAACTTCTTCACCCTATTTTTAATTTAGGAAGGCTCCCCCGTCTAATTTTTTCTTAACCTTCTCTACCCCGTCCCTAGAGCCTATTTCCTCATAGATTTCCAAGGCCTCTTTATAATCGTCGATGCCCTTTTTCTCCTCACCTTTTTCAGAAAAGATATCTCCTCGGCAGACTAAGGCGTCTGCGATCCTCCTAGGTTGGTCCAATTTTCTTCTCAGTTCAAGGCTCGTCTCTATGTGATCCAATGATTTCTCGAGATTTTTACCGTTCAACTCTATAACCGCATCCAGCATCTCTACGCCAGAAAGTCCCCGGTCGTTGTTCAATTCAATTTCGTATATCCTCCTGGCTTCCTTGGAATACTCCCTTGCCTCATCTATTCTTTCCAGCTTGGCCAGTACCTCACCCATGTTGAATGAAACCCATCCCTGCATATGTGAATAATCTATCTCTTTGGCTATCTCGATGGCCTCCCGATAACGTTCTACGGCATCACGAAGGTGCTCTTCGGTTTCATCTCCCCCGTGAACCATGCTGTCTTCGGCCATCTTGTGATATGCCACCCCGATATTATTAAGAACACTGGCCTTCCGCCGAAGTACTCTATTGGACTGCATCATTTCATCCAGTATCTCCAGGCACTCTCGTTCTTCTCGATGGGGATCTCCTTGTCCTCCTCCACATCTCCGTACAACACACCCATGCCGTGGTAGGCCCTGGCAATCAGATCTTTGTTCCCCTGGTCTTTAGCCAGCGACAGGGCCTTTTCGAATCTTTCCTCCGCCCTTTCGTATTCCCCCCCTCTTCCACAGTAAAAAGCCCCAGTCGTTATTGATCCTGGCTTCGAGTTCTGTCCTAGAAGACCCGCCAATGTTCTTCAGCATCTCTCCCGTCTTTTTAAGGAGAACATGTCCCTTCTTCCATTCATCCGTATTGACATAATTCTCCTCAAAATCTAAAAGGGCCTCTAGGTACTTCCTGCTCTCGATGGGTGAGAGAGAATCAATCGATTTGATCTGCCGTTATCCGTCCAGTAAAAGGGGCCTCATCAATATCTCGTGAGCTTTCTCGGCTGAATACCCTCCGGCTATACTCTCTATAGAATTGTATATCGTTTGTATCGTATCTTCATCCAGTTTCTCCAAGATCTCTTCTTCATCCTTGACCCCAAGGTTACTCTTGATTATGGAGAGGATGAAGTTGCTGTTGGGTAGGTCCTTGAGCTGGGAGATGATATCAATCTCCTGATCTAAAATATCCGTAAACGTGTTTTCTTCTTCCATGAAGGTCAAGCCCTAGATAACACACTTTGATAGCTTTAAATAGTTTATTCCTCACCCTTCATTCTCCGATTCGGAGATGTTATCAACACTGTATTCCTGGTATTGGTGTAAGAGCTCTATGGATTCCTTGATATCCTTCTCGTTCAGAGCCCTCTCGGCCTCATCGATGGTTTCCTTTAACTGAGAAACATCCCTTCCAGATCCCTCAGCCCTCTTGAGCTCCCTGCGGGCCCTCCTGATTCCGTTCTTAGCACCCTCTTTCAACGGCTCGAGAACCGTATTCATCGATCTTTCGGCATACTCTATTGCCTTTTCCCAATCCCCCACATCCAACTCTTCCTTGCTCTTTGCCAAGAGGGTCTGCATTTTTTTCGTCTCTAGATTATATTTTTCAGCCCAAAAAACCAGTTTTTCGACCCTCTCGATCATCTCCTTCGCCTGATCCATCTTCTCCTCTACATCTATCTCTTCACCGCTGTCCTTCATAGCGGACATCATTGAATCAAGTTCCGAGACCTTCTTCACCAACCCCTCGACAGACTCGTCCTTGGCTGAAACGTGCCATTCCAGATCGGTACTGCAGGCCGGACAGCTTTTTACCCCTATCTCTATAGAGGTCCCACAGCTCGGGCAAAGGTGTTCTTCTCTCACTGTATCCTCCTTCGAGTATGGGTATATTTGTATTAAAATTTACTCCAATGAATCCGGATCGAACTCTTCCGGATACTCCCCGTTCATTTAAATACAACCTATCTCTTGATTTGCTTCAACAGATAAGAGGTATAAAGATGCCCAGTGAAGAAGAAGTTGTAGGAGTGTTAAAGGACGTGGTCGATCCACATACCGGCACAGACGTATACAGCATGGGACTCGTTTCGGACCTCGATGTAGATGATGATTCTGTAAGTCTCGTTTTCACCCCGACGAGCCCGTTCTGCCCCATGGGGATACAGTTGGCGGTGCAGATAAAAAAAGGGCTGATGGAACTGTCGTCTTTGGACGAGGAAGGGATAGATATCGAGGTCGAAGGCCATGTGAATTCCGAGGAGATAAACAAGAAGCTGGCCGGCAAAGGTGAATGAATTGGAGATGCGGTCAGAGTGTGTACCGTGCCTCCTCAAGAGATGCCAGTATGAGGCCGATCTGATCGATGAGTCTAAAAAAGTGAAGGTGACGGAGGAGGCCCTTCGATTGTTGGACAAATATTTTGAGGAGGGGGTCGTATCGGCCGAGGTTGCTACCCATGTTCACGGACGGGTATATGAGATATTGGACACCGATGACCCGTACTCTGAATTGAAGGAGAAGAGCAACGAAGCGGCAGAGAACCTCCTGCCTAAGGCTGAAGAGTTCATAAAAAGGTCGGAAGGTATCAAAGAGGTGGTTCTGGTGAGCATCGCCGGTAACGTATTAGATTTCGGTTACAGAGATGATTACGACTCACCTGATTATCTCACCCGAGAATTTGAGAACATAATCGAGGAGGGGCTCGGCTACGACGATACTGATAGGATGGAGGAGATTTTAAAAGATGGCCAGAACGTGGTTTATTTCACTGACAATGCCGGGGAGATAGTCTTCGATACCCTTCTAATGAAGAAGATAAAGGAATACGACGTTCACCTCAGCGTGATGGTCAAGGGAGAACCGATACTCACAGACGCTACCATGGAAGACGCTTTAGAATACGGTATAGACAAGATCGCCGATCAGCTAGACACTACCGGCGGCTACGCAGTGGGCGTAGATTTCGATATCTTACCCGACAATATCGAAGAAAAGCTCACAGAATCCGACCTCATCATATGTAAAGGTATGGCCAACTGGGAGTCTTTCTCCGAGAGCGATTACAGTCCTGTCGCCTATCTGACCAGGAGTAAGTGTCATCCCGTGGCGGATAGTATGGAAGTACCGTATGAGGTCAACGTAGCGAAGTTATTCGAGTGAACAGTACCTGTAGCCGACGAGGACTTCAGCGGTTACACTCCAGGATTTCATAAGTCTGTCGGATATGGAGATCGTTTTATCGGTCCATTCATACACTGGGCTAACGAAGTCACCTTCCAGGAAACCGCCTATCACTACTACATAGTCCTCTGCTCTCGAAAAGGTCTCTATAAGGTCTTTTTTTACCCCTTTTGGTGACATCACCATCTTGTGACCGAGCTCATCTTTCAGAGCTGCCATCAGGGGCTGTTCTCTGTATTCGATCCCCTTAGGTGCCGTCCCCTGAGCACTCCTGACCAGCATTTGCTGGAATTCACTCTGATCTGTCGGTATGTTCACATCGGGCTCGAACTGGAATATCTTGTTATCACGGGTATGCACGATCGTCTTGACTTCCCTCTCTTCTGCCAATCTAGAATCGCTGGCCAGCATCAAAGAGAACTGAACGAGGTCCGGTCTAGAATACTTGCTATCTATCTCCTGGGGCGTTACCTTTAGATTGGAATCCGCTATTACTAGAGTTAACATGGTATCAGGTTATTATCTTATCCAATTCGTCTCTTTCGATACCTAGCTTTATCTCCCGGGCTATCCTCCTGCCCGTGGAAAGATTTTCTTCCATCAGTTCTGAATATGGGGAACCTGATATAAATGGATTGGTCCCGGCAACGATACGAGAAGATATCTCAAACACCTTGAAGTCCAGGTCTTCCGTAACGATGGTCTCCAGACAGAACGAGCCGTACAATCCTCCGAAGAGTTCATAGGCCCGGTCGACCACTTTCTCGCCCATCTCGAAAACCTTCGGGAGAAGGCTCTCTCTCAAAACTACGGGTACGTTACCGGTGACGACGAATGATGGGAAGATCATCATCTTGCGGAGTTCTTCCTGCGAGCCTAGTTTATACATCTCGTCTATATTGCTCTCGTCCCTCCTGTCGATGGACAGCATCTCAAGGACACCTCTGTCCATCTGATAACCCTCTTGTTTGATGGGAGAAAAGAAGTAATGCATGTAGTACCTGGTACCCATGATGTATTCTTGGATGTGGTATTCCTGGTCACGATCGATGCCGAGTTTGAAGTCGGTGTAGTTCTTGGCTATAAAGAAGCCCCTGCCTCCTTTGGCTCCGTGATATTTCACTAAAACCGGCTGATCTATGTCCTCTGGATCCTCTATTATCCCGGGCATCTCCACACCGGCACTTGTGAGCCACTCCCTTTCCTTGTTCCTATTTGATTCCCAGTCCAAGACGTTCCTGTTGCCGAAGGTCGGCACCTCCAGGTCCTTGAATTTGTCCGAACCCATGTACTCCACGAAAGAGCCGTGAGGCACGACTATAGCGTTCTTGTCCCTCATCTCGCCGGCCTTATCTATGATGTCCTCGTACTCGTCGACAACTATGAACTCGTCCGGTTTGCCCTTTGGATAAGCGTCATAGAACTTCGGTCGTTCTCCCACTGCGATGCCTATGGTGTCGAATCCTTCCTTTCGGGCACCATCGAATATTTGTAGACTGGAGTGAGAACAGACGGTCGCGATCTTTATGTCATCTTTGTCGTAATCGGCGAGCATCTCCGCCGCTTGTTGGTTCGTGACCATATAGAGAATAAAGGGAAGAGGTTTTTAATTCTTTCTAATCTCCTCGACGGTCTTCACCACATCTGCTGTCTCATCTACATCGTGGACCCTCAATATCGATACCCCTCTTTCGACGGCTATGGACGCAGCGGCCAATGAACCATATAACCGTTCCCCGGCATCCTTACCCAGCACCTGTCCCAAAAAGCTCTTCCGGGAGGCACCCAGGAGAAGAGGACGACCCAGAGACGTGAACTCGTCCAGTCTTTTTATTATCTCCAGGTTGTGTTCAAGCGTCTTCCCGAAGCCGATGCCGGGGTCCAGGATCAAGTTCTTTTTCTCTATACCGGCCTCTACCGCCTCCTCTATTCTATCGACAAAAAAGGAATAGATGTCGTGGACCACGTTCTCGTAGGTGGGGTCTTCCTGCATGTTCCCGGGGGTCCCCTGCATGTGCATGATGATCACGGGAACACCTAGGTCAGCAACCGTTTCAGGCATGCCCTTCTTCCTCAGTCCAAATACATCATTGACCATATCGGCCCCGGAGGACACTGCAGCCTCTGCGACCTCCGGTTTGTACGTATCTATGCTCATGGGAACATCTATGTTATCCGACAGTTCTTCGATGACCGGGATGACCCGCTCTTTCTCCTCTTTTACCGATATTCTCTCACTGCCTGGTCTCGTACTCTCCCCACCGATATCTATAATATCAGCTCCGTTCTCCACCATCTCTACAGCTCTTCTAACCGCTTCTTCCTTTCTCTCGTACTCCTTACCGTCGTAGAAAGAATCAGGAGTGACGTTCAAGATCCCCATCACCTTACACCCGTCTCCGAACTCGTCCATATAAGGGTGAGTTGAGGGGTTACCGAAATTTTCCAATACATCTTCAATCTCATCCGCTAGAACTTGGAGATTGAAGGGCTGTTCCCTCAATTTATCCACAACTCTACTATAATGTCTGAGTGTGCCCATCATCAAGATCTTGCTGTTCTCTTCGGACATATTCAGGGCTTCCCAGGATACCGCCGCCTCGCCTCCCACAGAGAGGAACTCCTGCTTGACTATGTTTGCCGCTCTCGGGTCCAATCCCTCTGCATAGATCAACCTGTAAATGCCCTTAGGGTCCATTATCTCCCGACCCTTCTCCTCAACGCCCATGGAATCCATGATGCTTTCGATCTTCTCCCTTCTCAGTTGTGACAGTACTCTCGTCTTGAACATGGTTAAGAAAATGAGAGGGATAGATAAAAAATTTATCTAAATTATCTGCCTTAGGTCTTGAATATGGCACCACAACTCGGGCATTCGTCTTCATCTTCGGCGACCTCAGCCCCACAGAGAGGGCACTCATATACCACTACTTCATCCTCCCCTTCACCCTTGGGGCTTTCGACCACCTGCTCCTTCGGTGCGAGTCCCTTTATCTTATCAACGAGTGAATTGGAATCGGCATCCTTCACCTTGTAAGTATCGTCATCGATCATGTCCATTATCTTATCGAATTCCTTCTCCACCCTTATCTCAGATATATCGTATCCGCAGTTGGGGCATTCGTCCCCTTCCAAGCTCACGGTCTCTCCGCACTCTGGACATTCGGTCATCTTCTCTTCTTCCTCTTCGTCCATCGGTATCTCCGATTTACTATTGGTGTTTAGAATTATAAAATATTCCCCTATCCATCAATCGAACATGGTGAGGAGTTCCTCTATATCAACCGCCGCCCTGATGCTCCTTACCCTCTGCTCCGCCTTCGATTTCACCCGCTGGGCCACATCATCGCTGATGTACCTGATATCACTCAGATCAGAGATATCTTCATCCAGTATATCACCTATGCATCTGTATCCATTATCGATAAAATTCTGAGATGTAGATTCCCCGATACCCCTCACTTCCTGAAGGAAATCCACGAGTTCTTTCCGATGATCTTTATCACAATGTTTCCCCTGCAAGAGCAGGTTAGAATGGCATGTGGGACAATCTTCCATTCCAATGGGGACATTCCTTCCACAAACAGGACAGACTAGCTTACGTTCTCTCGAAGTGCCAGAGATACTGTCCTCTTCCTTCTGCAGTGCCTTGGCCATGGGCTATCATTTCTCCCTCAGAAATGATATTATAGTATTAGGTATAAAAGATTTACTCAAATCTTCTTTTCCTCATCCAGATCACGGGTATAGCCAGGGTGAATAGGATGGGGAACCATATTGTGGGGAACTCTGGTATTTGAGTTGTCAGAACATCTGTCCACCCCTGCTTCGAACTGTAAAACGGTGAGCCGACGCCTATCTCCGGATGCGAATCCCCGTTCATGTGACCCATATAGCATACCGACCATCCAAGATGCTGGGAATCCGACCCATAGTAATGGTAGGAGGAATCTGAAGCGGTTGCGT
>JAHENW010000168.1 GCA_018610025.1 Thermoplasmatota archaeon | reverse complement strand
GTCTCAACGATGGGCTCAGCAGTTATCTTCTTTGACATATCTTTCTTCCTCCAGTAAGGTATCCTTCGGAAACCCAGGCTGATGTTCTCTTAGGTATAAAGGCCCGGTCCCGATTTGAAGGCAAAAACGGGAGAAGATATACATTATTAATAATTTATTGTTGCATTTATTACTATCGGAATAAAAAATAAATATTAGGGCTATATATGCCTATATGATGTTTAAAGACCTCAGTAAACTCAAAGAGTTGAGAAAAAAGATGGACATCACGCAGAGTGAACTGGCCCAGAAGGCAGGGGTGAGTCAATCCCTGATAGCTAAGGTGGAGAGCGGCCGAACCATGCCTTCATATGAAAACGGGAGGAAGATTTTGGAGGCACTGCAGGAGATCACCGATGAGAACCATGTAGACCTTAGGGCAAGGGTTGTTCAGAACGACGAGATCATCTCTTTGAAACCTAACGACAGAGTGGGAGAGGCATTAGACCTTATGAAGGAACACGCCATATCGCAGATACCGATAATAGAGGGGGGTAAGGCCATAGGCTGCGTTACGGAGACGTCACTCCTCACCGATTTTGAGTCCGTAGATAGGGAGGAGAGGTTGTCAAAGGTAATGGAGAGGGGTCTAGCCATGATCGATGTAGACGCAGATCTAGAAGTGGTGAAAGACCTCTTGAAAAATTATCCCTGTATTTTGACCGTAAAGGATGGAGACATCTCGGGTCTGATAACCAAGGCCGATCTTTTGAAAAAGCTTTAGGTGAGCATCTAGTAACTACATACCCCAGAAAGGTTCATCTTCTTTCTTTATCTCCCTGACCTCTTCGAGAACCCTCTTCTCATCGTAAGTGATATCAAGGGAGCGTAACCTTCTAGCGTCTCCTTCAGGTATATCGATGTAGAGTTCCTCCCTCTCCTCTATCTGTCTTCCCACGGTGATGTTTGAAACAGCGATGGCCACTTCCTCACCCTGTTTCGCCTCGTCCAGGCTCTTATCTTCAGTCCTAATGCTCTTTATCCTTCCCACCACCCTGCCGTCCTTCTTCAGCACTCTTTGATCCGGTTCGATCCTCCCGGCCAGTACCCTAACCCCGACTATGGCTGGTTTGCTCATGTTGAACACGTGATCCTCCAAGATCTTGAACTTGCCAGGATGAACTATCTCCTTCCTTCTCTCTTCCTCGAGTTCCTCCTTCCTCTTTTCTCTCCACTCCTCGTACTCCTCCACCAAACGGTAGATCACATCGTTCATGAATAGTTTGACGTCCTCTTCCTTCAATTCCTCTTTAGCTTCTGGAAGGATGTCTACGTTGAAGCCGAGGATGACACGTTCCAGGGGCTCCTTGATGGTAGCCGCCTCGGCTATATCGTTCTTGGATATATCACCAACAGTGGCCCTTCTGAACGAGTACTCTTCATCCTCCAGCTCCGATGCGAGGCCTTCAAGGGAACCGATGGCGTCCGCCTTTATCATCAACCCTTCGTCGGATAGCTCGATACTGGGTTTGCTCTCCTCCTCGACCTCGGCGACGACCTCTTCTGATTCCCTGTTTCCGATGGCCTTTATGGGTGCGCCGGCAAGAACGCCCTCGACTTCTGGTGTCACTACCTTTATACCGGCGGCCGCCCCGATATCATCGATCTCGTCGAACTTTTCCTTGGGATCCTTTATCTCGTCCAGCGGTTTTGGCTTCAGGAGATGTCTCACCCTTGTTCGAAGGGGTTTGTCCTTCGTCCCGATGACCACCTGGTCGTTTTTATGGAGGGCCCCGGCGTAAACGATGGTGTCGAAGGTGGTCCCGAATCCTTTCTCTTCCTTCACTTCCAGGATGGTGCCCTCTCCCTCCTCTTCTTCCACCTCCAGCTCCTTCTCCAAAAAACGCTGTGCAAGACCGATAAGGGACATGAGAAGGTCCTCTACACCCTCACCCGTCTTGGCGCTCATAGGCACTATACCGATGTTCTTTGTAAAATTCTGCACCTTGTCGTATCTATCCGCCGAAAACCCCCTATCATACAGTTCCCCGATCATGTCGTACAGTGCGTCGCTCATCCTTTCTTTTGCGGTATCAGACTGTTCCTGGAGATTCCTTATGAAGGGTTTATCCTTCGAATCCCACGCCGGAACTTTGTCCAATTTGTTGGCCCCGATGATGAAAGGGGTCTCCTCCCTCTTCAGTATGTCCAGCGATTCTAAAGATTGGGGCATGAATCCTTCAGTTATATCCACGATCAGAACGGCCAAATCTGCCAGGGCCCCACCCCGTGAGCGGAGGGTCACAAAGGAATGATGTCCCGGGGTATCGATGAAGAGCAGACCGGGTATGGTGAATTCCACCTCACACCCCAGATCGGAACAGGCCTCTCTGATCACCTCTATAGGTATCTCCGTCGCCCCGATATGCTGGGTGATCTTACCAGCCTCTCTGTCGGCGACGGTGGTTCCTCGGACACGATCTAGAAAGGTGGTCTTGCCATGATCGACGTGACCGAGTACACTAACAATCGGTTGTCTGATACGCATCGAAGTGACTTATCTGACGAAGATATATAACTCTTTTTCCATGCACTTTTCAGAACTCAGTTACTTCTTCTTCCTCTCCTTCCTCTTCTTCTATATCTTGGGTGAAATATCCGCAGTATTCACAGTGCGCAGAAAGATCATCGTTTACCAGGAGTGCGACGTTCCCACACTGAGGACATTTTTGGTAAGATATATCCTCATCTCCTGGCATTTCTTCAGTTCTCTCTTCCACCGTTTCTTCTTCCGGTGTTTCTATCGGTGTTTCTATATCCTCTTGTATTTCCTCTTCTATCACTTCTTCCTGAAGCCCCGGTTCGCTCTCTTCCTCTTCCATCTCTTGCAGTTCACCGATCTCCTCTTCACTGATTTGCTCCTCTATATATTCCTCAGTCGTGCCCTCTTTACCCATCAATACCATTATAGTGGGGGTAGAGGCCTGTGGAGGAACGTAGGTAGAAAAGTCGATAGGCTGCCAGCCTTTCTCGATCCCTTCGTTGACGGTTTTCTGGCACCTTGATTTAGCGTCCTTTCCCTCAAAGGTCAGTACTTTGACTCTTTCAAACCCCTTCATGTTCCCCCTTATGACTTCTTTTATTATAAAATTTTTTAGAGGTGATGATCCAGTGTCAGACGGCCTTGAACTCTCCATGAAACCAATGATCCTCCCCTATCCTTTCAAATCCTAGTGATCCGGCTAGAGAGATGGAGGGCTCGTTGTCCTTGTAGATATAGACAGTAGGGATGAGGTCATCCTTCAGACCTTCCAAACACATCTTCTCGGTGAGGGACTTTGCGAATCCACTGCGCCTCCACTCATCCAGTACGTAGATCATCCCGAGCATGATGACTTGCTCTGTTAGATAGTGCGTGAGGCACCATGCAACCAATTCCCCCTCCTTCCTCACCCCGTAGGCAGGTCCCTTTTCTATCCTCTCTCTGAGATAATCCGTTGAATCACTGTCGCTGGAACCCCAGTACTTATCTATCTTTTCGGCATCCTTTTTTTCCAAGGGTTCGACATCCACTGTCGGTTCACCTATCTTGTTCCTGTCCCTCACCAGCATCCAGGTCTCCCTGTGATCACTCACATCGAAGCGTTCCTTCACCGCCTCGTAGGACTCGTTATCTACAGCATGGAACCTGTATTCCCTTTCACTTTCAAACTCCATTTCATCTATGAGATGGAGGAGAAATTCCTTATCACCTCTCAGTGTCAGGGTCTCGTCCCTTTGGATGATCAGGCCCTTTTCCTCGCTACCTTCTCTGTAAAACAGGGTGGATTCCTCATCTTCCATCCTAGCCAGTTGGTAAGAGTTTTTTATAGGTTCTTGTTTCAGATACCTCCTCGCTTTCTCTCGATCGCTGGGACTCATGGTAAGAAGTGGAAGGGTGATATACATTATATAACGTTTATTTTTCACTATCAGACTTTCGAAAATTTTTTGTGTTAAGATATCCCTTCTATCTCGATGGCTGTTGAACTTATCGATATCCATTTCGTGCTCCATTCTATTTTAGCCATAGGCATGGGAGGATTGATAGGGCTGGAAAGGGAACACCGGAAAGAGAAGCCCAGGGTGATCGCCGGGGTCAGGACCTTTCCTTTGACCTCGCTGGCAGGCGTGATCTTTTCCTTCCTATCACCCATGGCGGGTATGTACCTCATAGAGGCAGGTATTATCATATTCGGGGGCTTTTCACTCGTATTGGCCTTTTTGAAGTATGAAGTACACACCATAGGTGTCACCACTCCAGTAGCTCTCTTTTTGACCTTCCTACTCGGCATCCTCATACAGCAGGGATTCATCTTCGAGGCCGCCTTCGTCACCATAGCTGTCACCCTTTTACTGCTCACCAAAGAAAGGCTCCACAGGATAGCTAGAGATATAGGTAGATAGTCTATAATTACATATATTAGCGACCCCCTCTTATCAATACATATGGACTTAATAGAAAAGACAGAAGAACTGCTGGACGAAGAACTCTGCGACCACTGCCTGGGCCGTCTTTTCGCCCAGCTGGGCCACGGTCTGAGCAATGACGAGAGGGGGAAGTCGCTCAGGGTGGCGTATGCCATGTCGTCCTCCGAAGAAGAGAGGACTGATGTTCCGTCGGAACCAGAGAACTGCTCTCTCTGTGAGAACCTGTTCGATGAGATTGATAAGTTCGTTGATATAATAACTGATAGGCTGGAATCTATCGGATTTGAAACGTTCCTCGTAGGCTGCAGGATCGACCCGGAGATAGAAGAGAAAGAAGAGATGCTCTGGACAGAATACGATATACAGACCTCAGAGCCCATCAAATCCGAGGTGAACAGGGAGATCGGTAAGAGAGTTGAAAGAAAAGTGGACGCCGAGGTCGACCTGGAGAGGCCGGATGTAAAGGCCATCATCGACACGCGCTTCGACAGCCTTGACATAGAGATTGCCCCCCTTTACGTGTACGGACGATACAAGAAGTTTGAGGGAAATATCCCACAGACCAAGTGGACCTGTAAGCAGTGCTGGGGGGAGGGCTGTGAGAGATGTGGTGGTACCGGAAAGATGTACGAGACGAGTGTAGAAGAACTGGTGGGGGAAGTGCTGAAAGAGATGACCTTTGGAGAGGATTTCACGCTCCACGGCATGGGGAGAGAGGATATCGATGCCAGGATGCTGGGTGATGGACGGCCCTTCGTCATAGAGATAAAGAGTCCGCTGAAAAGGGATGTTGACCTGGAGGAGTTGAAGAATCGGGTGAACTCCGACGAGAGGGTGGAGATACAGCGTTTGAAGAGAACTGATAAAGACAAGGTCATAGAGATAAAGCAGAAGAGGTCGGACAAATCCTATCTAATCACGGTGGAATATGAAAGCCCTGTTGAGGGGGAAAAGGTTAAAAAGGGGCTTGCTAAATTGAGGGGAATGTGTATATCACAGCGCACCCCCTCCCGTGTTGACCATAGGAGATCCGATCGAGTAAGAGAAAGAGAGATAAAGGAACTCGAACTGAAGGATATGGATGAGCAGGAAGCAAAGATCCATATCAGGAGTGAAGCCGGTACCTACATCAAGGAATTCATACACGGGGACCAGGGGAGAACTGAACCGAGTTTGGCAGAGGAACTAGGCGTCGAATGTTCAGTTAAGGAACTAGACGTTACTGAAGTTCATTACGAAACATAGGATGTGGTTAATATGAAGAAGTCAAAAGGAACCAGGCAGGGCACGAGGAAGATACTGCGTAAGAAGCCCCAGGACAGAGGGCTGATCCCCATCACCAAGGCCCTGCAGGAGTTTGATGAAGGCGACAAGGCGACCATCGTTATAGAGCCCAGTATCCACAAGGGGCAGCCTCATAGACGTTTCCATGGAAAAACGGGAACGGTGGTCGGAAAGCAGGGAAAGGCCTTCGTACTGAAAGTGAAGGACGGGGGTAAGGAGAAGAAAGTGATCGTTAGACCCGAGCATCTACAGCCGAAAGAATAGGGGGGAGAGGATGAGTGAAGAATCAAGATATGTTTCTTTGGCAGAGGTAAAAAAACTACTTTCAGAGGAATCTGAAGAGCGTGAATTATCTTACGAGCAGTCCCTGGCCTTGAGTCATGCCGAGAAGTTCGTACAGCTGGATATAGACGAGACGGAAGAGTTGATCGAGGAGCTTTTGGAAAACTACGATTTCATGAGCGAATATATCGCCTTCAAGATGGCCGATATCCTTCCCACCGATCGGGACGGGGTCAAGGCCGTCTTCTCACAGGACAGATACACTCCGTCGAACGAGGAGATAGACGACATCATCTCGACGATAGAAGAATACCTATGAGGGAAGAACATGGAAGATTATGCACACATCCTGGATTATCTAGCCGAGGGAAGACCCGATGAAGAGGGTTACAAACATGAAAGTATAGCCCTAGCCCTGGGGCAGGATGAATTCAAGCTCTTCGAACTCATACCAAAGGATGATGCCAGTCTTATAATAGGAGAGCAGGTGTATATCGGGAAAGACCTGGATAAGAGGGAGAAGATCAAGCACGTCAAACAGAGGATTACCTGGGACGAACTCACCCACGCGGCCCAGAGCGAGATCCCCTACATCATAGATGAGGTAATGGAGGAGAATAAGGAGAAATTCTTGGAATTCTACAACAACGCCCATCCGATAACGAAAAGGTATCACATGCTGGAATTACTACCGGGACTGGGGAGCAAGAAGATGAACGCTATATTGGATGAAAGAAAGGCGGGAGGAGAGTTTGAGAATTTCGACGACCTCAAGGAAAGGGTGGAGCTGGTACATAAACCCCTGAAATTGATCAAGGAGAGAATCATGGAAGAATTGAAAGACAGAGACAAGAAATACAAGGTGTGGGTGGCCGATTGAGTCTGAGTACCTAATTAGATGGAGATGAAGAGAATATGGAGAGAATAGAGATAGACACCCAGGAATTGGATATAGACGAAGCGGATCAATATAGGACCGTCTTTTTCATGTTCGATTCCGTTCTTCAGAACGGTGAGATCGACTCTCAAGCGGCATTAAAATTGTTCAATAAGATCCAATCAGATGCCCTACAGTAAGGGTTTTCGTCAGACATTTTACGAGAGGGGAGAAATCACCATAACATTTTTATAAAAACCCCCCGTTATACGTTTCCGTCCGACGGATTCGATTGTTTCGTCCGACATCAACAGCCCCTATGGGATGGGATACCAACATGCACTCTAGGTCTCGCTCTCGGTCAGGAGTTCGGCATATCGCCCGCTATCTGGGAAACAATAGGAGGAAGATATTTTGTATTTGAAAAATATTTTGATGGAGAATTTCAAGTCTTTTGGTAAGAAGATGGAGATACCTTTTCAGAAAGGTTACACAAATATAACCGGCCCCAATGGTTCTGGGAAGTCCAATATCGTCGATGCCATACTTTTCGTTTTGGGTCCAAAGAGCTCCAAGGAGATAAGAGCCGGTCGTCTGACGGATCTTATATTCAACGGAGGGAAAGAAGGAAAGCCAGCCGATTACTGCAAGGTCAGCCTCGAGTTCGACAACGAGGATAGGTCCATACCGCTGGACGAGGACGAGGT
>JAHENW010000167.1 GCA_018610025.1 Thermoplasmatota archaeon | reverse complement strand
CTTCTCGGTGAAATCGTCGCCCATGCTTTCCTCTACGTCTTCCTTCAGGCCCTTGAGCATGTGCTTGCCCAGCAGATAACTCAGTTGATAGGCTGGGTTCTGGGTATACCTTTTTACCTCGGCCACTGCGTCCCTTTTCTCCATGCCCACGGTATCGACCAGATATTCTACGGCCTCATCAAAGGACATCTCGCCGGTGCTCAATTTAACATCCACGATGATGCGGGCGGCCCTCCACACTATGTCTTTCTGCTGAAGGAGCCTGGCCTCCGGCTCGTCGTCGAACCCATGGTCTTTCATCATCTCTTCACAGTAATGGGCCCAGCCCTCTACGGTCTCTATAGCACGAGAGAATAATCTAAAAACATCGTCGTTGGTCATAGCCGAGGCCAGCTGGAGATGGTGTCCTGGATAGCCTTCATGGACCGTGGTATTCCTCACATCCCAGTAGGAATAGTTCTCCAGGCCTTCGTCTTTTTCTGGGGGTGTGACCATATAGATCCCCAGTCTCTCTTCATCGAATTTGGCGGGGGGCATGTAGGCGGCGAATGGTATTATCGGTCTCATGTATTCGGGTGTCTCCGTGACATCTATATCTTCATTGTCTGGTATGGTGGCAAGATCCTTCCCCTCGACGAAGTTCTTTGCATCCTCGAGACCTTCTCTATACCAGTTCAATGCTTCTTCGAAATCATCCGGGGTCTGGGACATGACGTCATCGACAACCTCGTCCACTTCCTTATCCGCATCTATCTCCTCAGCGTACCCTTCCATCTCTTCCCTTGATTCTTTCAAAAGCTTCTTCCCGAGGTCAAGTATCTCTTCCTGACTGTAACCCAGTTTCCTCTTCTCGAGAAGTTTCTCGAATTTCTCCTGACCGATGGCGAAATCGTTATCTGCATCATTCTTCTTTTCATTCAGGTAGTCCACGTATTCATCTAATGTATCGTCTATCTCCTCCACTAGTGAATTCATCTTCATCAGCTTTTCTTGATCTATCCCCTTTTCCTTGGCTATCATCATGACGAGTTTGAAGAGCATCGGCAGCTGTTCTGCCGTCTCGATGGCCATATCGATCCACAGTCCCACCGGTTCTTCCAGCTTGGTCTTCTCCTGTTCCACGAGTTCAGGTATGTTTTCCATCCTGCTCAGGATGTTATCGAACCGCTCTTCGAAGGGGGCAAAATCCCTCTTGACCAACGGGTACAGGGCCGAACCCACCGTATTGGGGAGGGATGGTATCTTCCGCCAGTTCTCCAACTCTTTTGACTGGAAAAGCATCAGCTCAAGAAGATGCATACCGAGTTTTTTAGCTATCTGGTTCTCATCGTTCAGTTCTTCCTCATCGAACCCTTTCAATTCATCCAGCCAATCTTCCATCCGCTCTATATCCTCCAGGTGTTTTTCTTTAGATATATCTGGAAGAATGTCATCATAATCATGTATCCCTATATGCGTGGCCATAGCCGGGTTCCTTTCCATCAACTCATCGAAAATATCCTGCTCGAATTTCTCAAATCTCTCATCAATATCCTTCGTCATCCTACCGCCTCTGCTATATAGAGATGTACCATATCTTCTTCCTATTCAAAATTTCCCCCTTTATAAAGTAGACTTCAAAGGTACCTGATCATCTTGATCCCGGATTCACCGTTGGTATAGAAATCCTCTATAACATCTGCCCTTTCAAATCCCCTCTTTTCATAGAATTCGAGGGCGTATCTATTACTGGGACGGACCTCTAGATATATTTGAGAGCTGCCGAGTTTGGAACATCTTTGGACGAAGGTGTTCAAGAGAGAGGAGCCTATCCCCTGTCGACGGTAGGCAGGATGGACTGAGAGCATCAATATCCTAGAACTACTATCCTTCGGATTGTTGAGACCAGAGATGAAACCCACCACTTTCTCATCCTTTACGGCGACAAGAAAACTACCGTTCCAAGATCGGTGTATAGTCAGAAATAACTCACTTGAATAGTTCTCTTTGAGAGAGAGGTCCGCTATCTTCTGAACGGCCTCCAAGTCACCTCTCTGAAAATTCCTGATATATACCATCACTATCCATATGGAATCAACTCATTTATCTTTTTTAGGGGTTCATCCATGAGATAAAAACATTTAAAAGGTCACAGCGGGATACTTTTTCATGTCCTTGGAAGAGGGATGTAGGAACGCTGTGGAGACTTGCATGGGGATCTCTGAAGGAGAAAGGGTGGTAATAGTCTCGGACTCGGAGAGTCTCGCGATAGGAAAGAAACTGAAGGAGATTGCCCTAGAGATCACCCCTCATGTGAGATTCTTCAACCTGGGTATCTACGGGGATAGACCGCTAGATGATCTTCCTGAGAGGATAGAAGAACCCGTGCATGATGCGGACGCCTGTCTATGGACCGCTAGATCCGTGAAAGGTGAATTGGAAACGGTGAGAATACCCTTCATGAAAGAGGCCATGGTCCAGGGGAGGCTGGGACACATGGTAGATGTTACAGAGGAGATAGTAGAGAAGGGGTTGACCGGTGATTATGAGGTGATAGAGGATTTCACCGATAGCATCCGTTCGATGGCGCTTTCTACGGATGAGATAAGTATCAAGTCAGAAGAGGGAACGGATCTGACCGCCCAAGTGGGGAAATACAAATGGGTCTCGGAAACTGGCATGATCCGATCCTCTGGTTCTTGGGAAAACCTTCCATCTGGGGAGATATTCACCACTCCACACTCGATGGAAGGGACAGCGGTGGTGACCGGCACCCTCGGGGACTACTTCCATGAGATCTACGATCTTTCAGAAATCGAGGAATCACCCGTCGAGATGAAGATAGAGGATAGGAAAAAACCCACCGTTACAGAGATAAACTGTGACGACGAAGATATATTGGAAGACCTGCAGGATTACGTCTTCCAGCAGGAATGCTCTAGTTTCGTAGGGGAACTGGGTATAGGAACGAATATCCATCTCGATGAACTGATGGGGACCATGGTGATCGACGAAAAGTTCCCAAATGTCCATATCGCGCTCGGGGATCCAAACGCAGGTATGACATTTGCTGGATGGTCTTGTTCTACCCACCTTGACCTCATTTTGAAGAACTGTGATCTGTGGTTCGATGAGAAGAAGATAATGGAATGCGGTGGGTTCGTGGAAGAGATAAAAGAAAAGGCCGGTCTAGAAGATTGATTTGAGTTATATCTAACCATCTACAGGGAGGTCTTACCAAAACCTTTATGTACATGTGTACGATTATACAAATGTCCTAGCTGGGGAATATTAAACTATGCTAGATAACGAAACCGTATCTGAGCAGAAGATTGATGCTTCCTCGGATTCTGAAGCTAAGAAGTTTTTGAATTGTCTTGAGAATGCGGAAGAAGTAAGTGAAAATCAAGACTTCAATAATTGCATAAAGAAGGCGAAAAACCTCTTCGACGAAGATGATGATATCTAACGATAATCACCCTCCCCCCCTTTTTATTTCACTGTAACTCGTGATCACCAGTGCAGATTGCTCTTAACCCATAGATAGTCGATCTTCTTTTTAAGTCACATTTCCGGATCTCTGGTATATCATTTATATTCCCGGAGATCTGCTCTTTAGGCTCTTCTAGGAATATCTCTGGATGCTCTAATGCCACCTTTCCGCCGATAGAGATCAGTTCTGGATTGTAGACATCGATTATATTGGACATGGCGATAGCGTTGTGCTCGCAGACCATCTCTAAGAGTTCTTTAACTTCTCTATCGCCTTTATGGTAGTCATCAAATATCTCCTTGGTATCATCGTATTTTCTCCCTATGACCTCTTCGGCTACCATGGGAATATTATCTCCCGAACAGTAAGATTCCCAATGTCCTTTACCCCCACATCCACATTCGAAGCGGTCTCCCACCTTCATGTGTCCTACTTCGGCGAAGTTCCCTTTCCATCCCCTCAACAGTCTTCCACCCTCTATAACTCCACCCCCTATCCCTGAGCCGAAGGCGATGTAGACCAAGTTCTCGGCACTGTGCTCTCCATAAACGTACTCTCCAACGGCACCAGCATTGCAGTCATTTAGGAGTATGATCTCTCCGTAGCCCTCCAATCCTTCACTGAAATCAAGGTAGTCCATATCCAAGTTGGGAGGAAAGACCCTGAGATTTTCCTCATCCATAGGACCTGCTGAT
Source organism: Thermoplasmatota archaeon (assembly GCA_018610025.1). Lineage (GTDB taxonomy): Archaea > Thermoplasmatota > Thermoplasmata > Halarchaeoplasmatales > Halarchaeoplasmataceae > JAHENW01. Next base: position 1,324 of record JAHENW010000167.1, on the reverse strand, counting down.
CCTACAGCGACCTTTTCAATATTCGCCCTGTGAGTTATCTCTCCTAGGACCTGCTCCATCTGCTCGATGAAGTGATCGGTGGGTTTCTCTGTTATCTGGACCTCCTCTCCTTCGTCTCCATACAGTCCGATCAAAGTCTTGGTGGCTCCCAAATCGATACATAGATAGCCCATGTATGTAGATAGAAGCATCTCTTAAACAATTTTGTCCCCCAAAATCGAAGATGGCTATTTCCCACATCTACTTTCCTCTTTCACAATTTTAAACAGTAAAACTAATAAATCTCTATTGGTTCATATATGATGTGAACTTAGGGGCTAGGTGAATATGATCTGACGAGGGGCAGAAGATATGGGGTATATATCGAAGAGGATAGAAGAACTAAGAGAAGGCGATCGACAGACCAGAAGAGAGGCGGTCAGAATTCTCGAGGTGATCTCGCGTGAAGAAGTCATCGATGCTCTCTATGAAGCGCTCGATGATGAGGATTGGAAGGTCCGAGGGATCGCCGCGAGGGGTTTAGGGAAATGTGGTTATGAAGAGGGCGTGGACAAGCTTTGCGAGATGTTGAATGATAATCATCCCTTCGTCAGGATGAACGCGGCTAAGGCCCTCGGCATGATCGGAGAACGAAGTGCACTAGAGGATCTCATCGAAGCCCTTGAGGACGGGAGTGAAGAGGTACAAAAGGAGGCCGCTGAATCACTTAGAGAGATGGACGAGATCACCGGTCTTTTTGCAGTGGAGCTTTGGGAAGAAAAGAGATAAAAATTCCCCGCAAACTTCTTATGGGATTAATATATATGGGTTTATAGATTTGTAAAAAAACGATAGGGTGGTTAAAAATTGACAGAAGTCGAATCTGTATTATCCGATATGGAAGGCCAATTCGATAAATTCAGAGAAGCAATGAACAAATTGAATGAAAGAAAAGAAGAATTGGAAAGCAAGGAAGAAGACCTGATAGAATGGGAAGATGCCCTGGAAGAGAAGGAGGAGAAGTTGAGTAAAAAAGAAGAGGAATTGGCCGATAAAGAAGAGCAGATAGAAGAAGAGAGAGAAGAACTGCATGACCTTAAAGAGGACCTCTCAGATAAGATAGACGAGGTCGAAGATATCAAAAGAGAGTTAGAAGAAAGTAGAGAGCCACTGGTCGAGAAAGAGGCAGAACTGATAGAGCTAGAAAAGGAATTGATGGAAAAAGAGGATTCCATCTTGGAACAGGAGAAAGCCTTACTGGAAAACCGTCAAGAGAAAGTCGAAAGGTTAACAGAATTTGTAGACCAATTCAAAGAGAGTATTCTACCCGGTGAATCCGATATGT
>JAHENW010000166.1 GCA_018610025.1 Thermoplasmatota archaeon | reverse complement strand
ACATGTGTTCTTTTGGACCATTTGGGGGATAGCCTTCATCATGTTAGTTTACTATTACACTTTTATCGGACCAGCACCAGGGAGATAACCATGATACGACAGAAACCCAAAGATCTCGATAGGCCGAAGATGGTGAGGAACTTCCTCATCAAGAACGAGGCAGAGATCTTACAAGAAACCTATAGCGTCACTGTGGACTGGCCAGACCCAGACCCAGAGATCTTACAGGCCATGCAACAGGTAGGGAGTCTCAGAGTCGTACACGAGGAAGGGAGTATTTACACGATACACTACACTGATATGTAGCCATGCCTGGGGCCATCGACCTATCCGATGAGAGTACGAAAGGTGTACCACACTATCGTGTGATGAAATCGAAGAGCCAATATGCCAAACGTAATAGTGCTGGCCAGTGGGTGGCCGGCCCCAAGGCCAAGGGATATGATGAGGGTGAGTACATCCCCACGAAGACCGTCGAAGAAGGTGGCAAAACCATGGAGAGGCCTGCCGGTATCGTGGGGCAACAGTGGTCCCAACGACGCAGATCTAATATGGTGAAAAGCGTGATGCGTGCCAGTGGTGTGGGTGAGGCAGAGGCACGTGAAAAAACGAAGGACTTACTCGATGAACTGAGTGAGGCAGAGACAGACCAGGAACGGAAAGAGGTGTGGAAAAAGTATGCTTCGTAAGGCCGTAAGGATGACACAGACACACGTGGCAGAACGTGCAGTCTGTGATGACTGTACTGCTATCGTGGTACCGTGTGAGTATCACTATAACCAGTGGCACGATATGATACTTGAATTACGTGATGATGTGTTAGGCAGAGAATGAAACTAAACCCACGCAGAAAAGCCAGGTGTTTCGAGTGTGAGGCAGAAACCATACAGTGGCTTCGTGAGATAACAATCCCACGCAGTCGTGGGTGTTTCACATCACGGAGGCCTATACCCAGGTACGTGTGTGGTGAGTGTGGTGATGAGATCTTAGGCTAAACCCAGGATGGCCAAGTCGGATACACCCGTCGATGAGATAGACCTATCTCGTGCCTTTGGGCCACCGCACACGCCCAAATGGGCCGATGATACACATATAAACGCATTTGATACGGAGACTCATGATGGTGAGCCATTCTTACTTTCGGTGGCCTGGCATGATGATACCGCTCAAGTGTACCCTGGGAATGGCCCCAAGATTCTCGATGCACAGGCCATCTGGGATGTGGTGACTCACCACGAGGCCAGATCTGCTATCAATGTCTGGTATAATCTCTCTTTTGATGCCGATGTGATAGTTTCCACAGTCCTAAATCGTGATGAGTTAGGGAGTCTGGCACTCACTGGGAATGTTGAAACAGAGGATGACTATCAGATCTCGTATATCCCTGCCAAGTTCTTGGAAATCAAAGACCCAAACAATCATTCATACGTACACTATGATATTGCACAGTTCTTCTATGGTACACTTGAGTCTGCCGTACAGGAATGGCTGCCAGACCAAGAGAAACGTACAGATCTCATCGATGCCTCACGGTTTGGCTCAGGTGAGTCGTGGTCTGCCAGCCAGGCCTGGGAGTATATCGAAGAGAACTATCAAGATATCCGCAAATATGCCAAAGAGGATGCTATCATCACCAGAGATCTGTGGCGAGAGGCCACACGTGTAGGAGAATCGCTTGATATTCCTATGGGCCGGCCATACAGTACAGGCTATCTGGCAGAATCCTATCTCAATAGTGAGTTAGGTCAGAAACCAGGCTTAGGCCCCAAAGAGGTATATCCGATGGCCTGGGATGCCTATCGTGGTGGTCGTTTTGAGATACTGAAACGTGGTGATGTGGGTGAGGTGGCAGGACCAGATATCAACAGTGCCTATCCGTATGTCCTTTCAAACCTACCAGACCCTAAGACTCTCACCTGGTACGTGGCAGAGGATGCCACTATCGACCAGATACGTGAGGCAGAATATGGTTTTGTGAATGCCACAGTCACCACCGACAGCACCAGGCCTATTCAACCATTTGCGGTGAAGATGAATGATGAGAAAAGGGTACGACAGGGTGGAAAACTCAAGTACCCTGCACTCACCCGGCAGGAAATCACGACTATCAAACCGATATTTGAACTGGCACATGAGTATGACTATCTCGATGACTATTATATTCACTCTGCAGTACTGGCCACCGATAGCCAGCATGCTGACTTTCCCTTTGATTTCATCCCACAGAAATACCACGAACGTAAGACGTATGCCGCAGATGGCAGAGATAAACTTGAATTATTCTTGAAGATTGTACTAAATTCGATGTATGGGAAGATGTGCCAGACCACACCAAAACGCAGACCTAATGACCAGAAAGAGTACATACTTGAAGAGTATGAGACTTTCGTAACAGACCAACAGATACCACCAGATCTGCGTGAGATCTTCGATGGTGGCATTATCGAGAAACTTGAGGCAGGGGCCTGGTTTAATCCGTTCTTAGCCAGTTACATCACTGGGATGACCAGGCATGAGTTACATTCTCGTATCCTTGAGTACGGCCTTGAGGATAACACCATCATGCTGGCCACCGACAGTATCATGGTCGAACGTGAGCCATTTGAGAAATCTGGTTTTGCGGCAGATCTCGTACCAGATGACAGTGTACCCTATCGAGAACAGTTAGGAATGTGGGATTATGACTATCAAGGCAAGGCCTTCGTGGTGGGTGCCGGTGTGTACGAGGTGGATATGGGTGACAAAGTAAAAACAAAGACCAGGGGATTCAAAGAGGCAGATCTCGATGGCCGACTGAGGGAGGAAATCGAACGTGTGAGTGATGCCATCGATATTAGGACCAACAGGCCAGTGACGGCCAAAGAGGCCATCTGGCATGGCCAGAGTCTCAGTGACGTATCGACATTTACCGACTTTGAAAGGGAGTTACGTGCCGATATGGACGACAAGAGAGTGTGGGATGGCCCTGCCACGTTCGATGCCTTTCTCGATGCCACCCAGACCAGTAAACCGATAGACTTAAGGCCTTAGGTCACATGGGTATTCATCACATTTTTCACCCAAAGAGTTATATACTTCTTTTTGATTTAGATCTCCGTGGTATCCATCGGCCACATCAAGAAACCTCGTGATGCCGCGCAGAGAGCCATCTGAGGCAAATGGGCCAGACAGGCCGGCATAGGCAGGGCCGGCAGGCAGGCCGGCAGGTACCTGGCTCAGTAGGCCGGTATGACTCAGCCAGGCCTACCCTACTGCCGCAGATTCGACCAGCCACATTCTGGGCATTCCTCACCCTTCGTGTGGTGCTGGTCCTTTGTCTCGTACATGGTGAAAGTCCTGAGGCCATCATGGCCACACTGTGGGCATCTGCCACGACTCATCTGGCAAAGTCACCTTCATAACTGAGCCACCACTTGGCCAGACCCATGAAGGCTATCCCAACAATCACCACGCCCACGAGTTTCTGTAAGATGGCATACTTCATGGTGAGAGAGGCAAATACGACAGTATAGGTGAAATCAAGGATGCCATACTCAAAGTCATACTCAGACCAGTCCATGATGTACATGGCCAGATGAATCATAATGCCTCACGCTTTATCTTGGCCACGTTTTGCTGGGAATAGCCTACCATATCACCGATTTCTGCCTGAGTCAGATCTAACTTTCCTTGGCTCACACTCTCAAGTAATTCGATGGTAACTCTTCGTTTCACCTCTCTGCGGGCATCCTCAAGGTCACTCTCTTCGTACACATCTGGTGCATCACTATTCTGGCCAGGCACTCCCAGATCTTGTTTCTCTTCATGTAGGTACGAGAAATCTGGGTCTGATTCTGGGAGAGGCCACCAGAGGATAGTTTCACGGTATCCTCTCATCTTGAAACGCTTTTCGACAGGCTCACCAGTGAAATCATCGACAGTCAGATAGTAGGTATTGGCCCTGCCTTGAGTCATCACGTTAATCCATATGTCGGCATTCTCTGGTATCCTCTTATCGAGTTGATGCATACCTGGTGCAGTGCCGATAGTTATCACGTTTTTGTATCGCAGAATAGACCAGGCCTGAGAAAAGTACACGTTCTCGTGTGTCATCGACCGTCGATTATCGGCCAGGTACTCAAGTTCGTCAGTGATGAGTACCTCACCACGTGAGGCCTTCTTGTATTTATCAAGATACTCCCACACATCGACGAAGGCCCTATCTTGGGCCGACCATTCACCAGATCTGCCGAAGATATCATTTGCCACCTTATGTATCCATCTGGCCAGGATGATGGCCAGGGTGGTCTTTCCCGTGCCTGTGGTCGTACCACGTGAGGTGATGACTATCTTTATGTCCCTGTTATGAATCAATCTGTATAATATCAGTCGGGCCATGGCCGCATACTGAAAATCTGGCATCTTGAAGGCCGTCACCTGGTCATCACGGCCTGTCGATACCAGTTCTTGGTTGGCTTTACTCATCTTCCTGTTGTAAGTTATTTGCCAGCATACTCATCATTTCGGAACGTGATTCTGCCTCATCGACTTGGGCACCACCGAAAAGTGTACGAAGGATATCCACGTGTTCTTTCCGTGCCTCACCTTCGATACTGGTAAGGTATTTCTCATAATCATCGAACGTGCCACGTATGAAATTCATGATACTCTCTTCTAACTCAGGGAATGCCGTATCTAAGTTTCTCATCACGGCCAGTGCGTGTGCCTGGTGTGATTGAATCTTCGTTTTTCCCTGCCATTCATCCTCACCAGGAAACCACTTCTCGATGAAACGCAGTGATTCTTTCTGTTTTCCACCACCCTGAGTCATATACTCAGTGAGGAAAGGATCTTCGGCAGGTACTTTTTCAAGTTCCTCTTTGAGATCTGGGTCCACGATAGGCTCATCACTATCACTCATGCCAGGGCCACCACCAGGATGCCGATGCCCATCACGAGGACCCCGATATTAACCATTAGGAGCTTTTCGACCATCGAAAATCCTGCACCACCCGTATCAAGTGCCTGTTCTAAGAGTGTCATATCCATCACTGTGCGATATTTCTTTGACGGTATAAGGTCGATATCTTCCTGTTTCACACTATGCTCATCCTCTGGTTTGGGGATTCTCACGGGGTTCGCATATCCCTTAAAATATAAGTTCCCAGATTCATAATGTGATGAGTCAAAGTCATAATCCTCTGTGCCATTTGTATCACGATATTCTATCGTGAAATCATGCTCATCAATCACGACACATTTTTCCCTACTACCATTGCCCATAATTAGGCCTCTCAGACTGCCGAAGAGACTGGCTATTAATGCCATGCATAATACTACTACCACGCATATACTAATATTTTATGTGCAGGGGCAATATGGGCGTGTGAAGCGTCGAAACATACATATTCTGGCAGTACGAGTCTACCATCGGAGGTACGACACATGCCAAGTGCGAACCAGATGATCGAGAACGGAGTAGGCATCGCTGTGGCCCTACTCATCGGTGGCCTCATGGCGGCACTCCTGTTGCCCGTGGCTATCAGTGAAATCAATAGTGTGGATACGAGTGCGTGGGATTCTGGGACCGTCGCACTGTGGGATATCCTCCCACTCATGCTGGTCCTTGGGATCTTCCTGACTATTGTTGGGTGGGCCGTGGCCTCGTATAAGAACTATTAGGTTGGTCTGACCTACTAACTCAGACCGTTATACGAGAAAGCCATGGCAAGTGAGAAAATATCACAGGGACTTGGTGTGGTCTTGGCCGTCACCATCGTGGGCCTTTTGGTGGCCACATTGATGCCTGTCGCTATCGCACAGTTCAATGGCACACAGAGTGCCACCTTCGACCAGACCGAAGGTGAGACTGTGCAGATTACGGCAGATCTCAATGGCACACTCGATGCCGTCGATGACGCGACCAATACCATCAATGTCACTGTGTACAATGATGACGGTACTGCCTCAGTGAAAGACTTGAGTGAGGGTAGTAATACAACACTCGATGTGGCAGGCACAAATGTCACAGTCTATAACCAGAATGTGACCAGTGCCACAAATGCCACAGTAGAATACGAGTATCCGAATACATACGGGTGGGATAGCGGTACAGTGGCACTGTTCACTGTCATCCCACTCCTACTCGTATTGGCCATCTTCCTGTTCGTGGCCATGTTCGCTGTCAGGGCCTACAAACAGGCTTAAGTCGGACCCTCACGCATTTTGCGGCATGGTACTCGAAGGCACAGCACAGCCAGAGACACTTACATCTGGCCTGGCTATATTGGTGGTCGGCCTGTATGGTGTGACAGGATATGCCGGCATGAGGATGTGGTCACCTATTAGCCTACTCACGTGGGCCATATCCATCACGGCACTCGTGGTGGCTATCGTGCTTTCCTTAGATTTCATATACGTGTGGCTCAGTATCGCTATCGTGGCACTGGTCGAAGCCTTTGCCATGATACTGCATGCAGGGGGATATGGTACACCATGATACCCTTAGGATTATTTGATTTCGCACTCTTTACCAATCCCTCAGTTTTCCTTATCGTGATGGTGGTACTCATGGGTGGCCTGGGTCTGGCCAGCATGGATATGTACATTGCAGGTGCGTGTGCGTATATGACGTTTATGTACGTGGCCATTAATACAGATCTGGCCCTTTTCACCAATATCAGTTATATCCTGGTGGTCCTGGTATCCATCTTCTTTGGCCTCAAGATCTGGCAGTTCACAACCGGAGGTGAGCCAGCATGAGGATATCGAAATTCGATATCGGTATCATGATATCGATGACTATCGCACTCATAACCCTGAGTTTCGTGGCCCCTGCCTTGGGCATGGCCGATATGAATAGTACAGATGAATCAGATCTGCCAGAGTTT
>JAHENW010000165.1 GCA_018610025.1 Thermoplasmatota archaeon | reverse complement strand
TAAATTGGATAGAACAGCCCTGATCTCTTCTTTGTTGGATAGGAGATATAGGACTAGTATCACGATGATATTCACCACGATTAACCCGGCAAGCAGAAGAAGATATATTTCTCGCCTCACCAATAGATGAGCTCCCTGGATGTCGTAGAGGGAGGTGAAACTTTCAACGTCTATGATATCGATCAACTCATATATCAAGAAGGAAGCGATGAAACTGAACCACCCACCCAGGAAGGCGATGAGAGGGGCTAATCGAGGATTATGATCTTGATCCTTGCCATTATATATGGTGATCGAGAAGCCGAGGGAGATAAGGGTGACGATGGATAAGATACCGATATCTAGAGCAGAGAGATCGGGAAAAATCACCACCGGACGGAATCGGTGTATGTAATTGGCCGGATCTATGGAGATATCTAAAAGATATGGAACCAACCCCATGATAATAACGGGCCAGAAAAAGAGTGCAGTCTTTCTTATCTTTTCATCCATCCCTCTTTCCGGTTGTAGGATCTGGAAGAAGATCAATATCAGATGGAAGAAGAGGGCAACAGTCAAGATATTGATGTAAAGCAGAACCAGCGAGAAGGGAAGTTGGGGGTAGAGAAAGAATTCGAGAAGATACTTGATCGACCCGATGATGGTTATGGATACGAGGGAGAGCAGGATAGGGTCTGATATATCTTTTCTGGAGGGGGCTAAGAAATCCTTTTCATCCATACTTTCTACGAATAGCCAATCTCATCCAAGGTATATAGGATTTAAGTAGATAATAAAGCATAGTTGAAGACATAACTTCTTCTACGAACTCCCTCTACGTAGTTGGTATAAGAACTCTGTATCTTCCACCATAAAATAAATCTAATCTACTGGGCCCATAAGGAACGGCGTTCGATCTTGAAAGTTTCGGTGGGAACAAACTTTATATAATAGTCCTTTGTAAGGCCATAAACACTCAACCAATGTGGGCCTGTAGCTCAGCTAGGTAAGATTTGAGTTAGCTAGCTCTATCTCTAGAAAGAGCACCTGGCTTTTAACCAGGTGGTCTGGGGTTCGAATGGAGAGTTCAGCGTAGCTTTCCCGAAATTCCCCACAGGCCCGCATAAAAACGGACGAGTGGCCTCGGATATGGAGATAAAAACCATGGGTAGTTTTAACGTAATGAAGCACGGCCTTGTGCCCGAACATAGGGTAGTCCCACAGGATAGAGAAGAAGAGATATTGGAAGACATAGATCTATCCAGAGATAAGCTCCCGAAGATACTCAAGTCAGACCCTGTTCTGCAGCATCTGGAAAAGGTGCATGGAGATATAGAGGAGGGGCGGATAATTGAGGTCAATAGGGAAAGTGAAACTGCCGGCGTGGCCAAGGTCTACCGGTTGGTAATCGAAAAGTAATCATGGGGTGAAATAAGATGAGAGAATTGGTAGATGCTTTCTTCAAGGAAAGAAGTGTAGTAAGTCATCATATGGAGTCATTCAACGATTTTCTTCCTACAGTGGACAATCCCAACAGCAGAGCTCAGAAGATAGTCGACAATATAAGGATAGGATTCAATGAAGAAGGATGGGGGAAGATAAAGTTAGATCCTGAGAAGGTCGACGGCCAGGATATACAGATAAGGGTCGGTCGTAAAAGGACTGAGGACGGGAGAGTCGATCCCAGTGCCGATCAAACCATCCGGGTGAAGAAGCCCAAGATCAAGGAGGCTAGCGGCTCTCAGCACAAGTTATCCCCCATGGGGGCTCGGCTCAGGGACCTTTACTATGAATCTGAGATCGAAATGAAATTCAGCGTGATAAAGGACGGCATCGAGGAGGAGCCAGAATGGATTTCGATAGGCAAGATGCCGATAATGATCGGCTCCAAGAAATGCAATATCCATCCAGACAACATCGATAAAACGATGGAAGAGATACTCGGGAAGGACACCGAGAGTAAAGAAGTTAAGGAGATGAGTTACCAGGAAAAATTGGCCGAACTGGGTGAGGACCCGGTAGATCCACAAGGATACTTCATCATAGGGGGGACTGAGAGAAGTCTGATGGCCGTCGAAGACATGGCCTCTAACCGGGTGATGTGTGAGATAAACGAGAAATACGGCAGAGAGATGGAGGTGGCCAAGATTTTCTCCCAGAGGCACGGGTACCGAGCTCTGACCGTCATGGAGAAGAAGAAGGACGGCCTGATCACCCTTTCCGTTCCCTCGGCTAGAGGAGATATCCCTCTTGTAGTACTGATGAAAGCTCTAGGGATGGATAAAGATCAAGAGATATACGACGCTATAGTCACCGATCCAGATATGGCCAGCATCGTGTTCGCAAATATCGAGATATGTCAGGATGAAGAGGAGTACTCCCCTGACGGCGTTTACACCCAAGAGGACGCTATAGCTTACCTGGAAAGAAAATTCGCAACCGGTCAGGCAGAGGAGTACAGGAAGAGGAAGATAGACAACATGCTAGACCGCTCTCTCCTACCCCACCTAGGGGATAAAGAGGAAGATAGACCGAAGAAAGCTGTCTTCCTGGGTAGGATGGCCCGAGCCATCCTTGAACTTAACATGGGGGAGAGGGAAGAGGACGACAAGGACCACTATGCGAACAAGAGATTGAAGCTCTCCGGTGACCTCCTCGCAGACCTCTTTAGGGTGTCTTTGGTGAACCTTCTAAAAGATCTGAAATATCAGCTCGAGAGGAATTATGGAAAGAGGGAGGAGATCAGCATAAAATCCTCCATCCGTCCAGACCTGTTGAGCAATAAACTGCAGCATGCCATGGCAACTGGAAATTGGGTCGGTGGAAGGACCGGTATCTCTCAGCTGTTGGACAGGACGTCCAATATGAGTGCGATCTCACATCTGAGAAGGGTCAAGTCGCCGCTATCGAGAAGCCAGCCACATTTCGATGCCAGGGAACTCCATCCCACTCAGTGGGGAAGACTCTGTCCAAATGAAACTCCAGAAGGTCAGAACTGCGGTCTGGTAAAAACATCTGCTTTGATAGTAGACGTATCTAAAGGAGCCGAACCCATGGAGATCCGGTGGAAGCTCCACGATCTG
>JAHENW010000164.1 GCA_018610025.1 Thermoplasmatota archaeon | reverse complement strand
GTTCTCTCCAAACAGCCCTCGGGATTCGTTTCCCTTCTTCTCCTGGCAGCCACCACCCAGTTCCGATTCGACGTGCCCTACTACCCGGTTCTCGCCAAGTCTGATGTGCTTTCTGAGGAAGAAGTGGAGAGGATCAGAACATGGGCGTCGGATCATTGGAAACTCGACATGGCGCTCAGGGAGCAGGGAACAAGGGAAACACAGGTGGCTATAGAACTCATCAAAAGCATACAGAACATGAGCCTAGAGGAGGAATTGCCTCCGGTATCGGCTCTCGAGGGCAAGGGGATAGAAGATATCTACAGCACCGTCCAGACGGCATTCTTTGGTGGAGATGATCTAGCCACTGATTGAGGGATAAACAGGCTCTATCTCATCTCGTCCGGTCCGTCCTCTCTATCTCTTTCTATATCCACACCGCCATACTCGTTCATGTGCTCGAGATACTCATCTTCCGTCTGACAGTTATCCTCACCGGCACAGTAGAACCTATTGAATTTCTCGCAGTAAACACCACATTCGGTCATGGGGCAGGTATCTTCTTCACTCTCTGATATCTCATCTGTCTTCTCTTGAAAACCAGAAGAGTTCTGCATATCCGAAGGCGGCTGTAGGTCCTCCAGATCGTCGTCTTTACAAGTACAGTTATCTTCACCCACACATTCAGTAGCTACATTCTTAGGGTGTGCGCATTTAGAGTCTCCATATCTATATCTACACATTAGGGCATCCCATCCGACATATTTTGCTTTGAAAGGGTATATATCAGTCAACACTTAAATTTTACTGAGAGATCGGGTCATCACTCCTCTTTCTCTAACGAGACATCAACGCCTCTAGGACTTTCCCGTCTGACCTCGTTCAATCTCTCCTCCACCTCATCTACCTTCCTTGAGATCCTATCACTCTCGGGACCTTTCACTCGTTCTTTAGCCTTTCTTTTCTTAAATCGCTTTGCGATGTATATCATGGAGTAACCCACGATGATTATGACGGCCAGAGCTATGATTATCCAAACCAATAGCATATTCTCACTCCAAATCGATCTCTTTATCCAAATAGATCTTATTGCCCTCCAACTTCGAGACGTATTTGAGCGGTATCCGGAGACGCCTTTCTATCACTGAGATAAGGTGGGATTTCACCAGTATCTTCCAGACCAACCAGGGCATCTCCTCGATGTATATCTCGTAATCGTAGACTCTTCCTATCTCCTCGTCATCGGCATCGTAGACCTTGGCATTTTTCAAAGATGATAGAGAGATCTCCCCTCTAGACTGCTTGTGGGCGGACTTGGAATCTTTGAGGTAAATATCTTCATCACCCTTTTTCAGCGGCTTAACAGCCTTTATGGGGAAGTATTCTGCCTTCTGATTGATCAAGCCTGTATCCCCCTTCATCTCGATGATCTTGATATAATTTTTACTCTTAGTTCCAATAAGATCGACAACCTTAGGCGTACCTTTGTCGGCAGAGGTCTGCACCTTTCTTCGCCGGATCTGAGAGAAGAGGATCGTTTTCATGATGACCTCCTAGAGTGTCATCTCCAGGCTTCCACAGTAGGGACATTCCTTTTCATAATCTTTATATTTATCACAATTCTTACAGAAGGCCGAACCATACTTGTAATTCTTCACCTCTCCATCCTTGGTGAAGAGTTCTGCCTCCATCTCTTCTATCTTCTCCATCTCTTCCTCCTTTTCGATCTGTGATTTCACCATATCCCTCAACGACTTCAGTTTGATGTTTGCTATATTCTTCTTTTTTAGATATCGCTGTAGCGTCTTCAGTTTTCTATAGGGTTTCTCCCGGTGGACCATAAGATAGCTCTTGACGATCTCCCTGATCTTCTTCTTTTTGGAGGATTTACTTCTTTGTGAAGACCTTTTCAACCATTTCCACCTCTTTTTACTTTTTGACCCTTTTCTCTATCCTATCCAACCTTCTTTCGATCTCGGATAGTTCGGCATCGACGTCTTTGTGAAACCCCTTTATCTCCTCTATCCCGTCCACTATCTCCTCATATTTGTTATCGTAGACCTGGAGATCGAGTTCCCTTATGAGGTTGAATTCTTCTATATATTCGTGGAAGTGCTGATCCAGATATTTCTCTATCTGCCAGTCCAATATGTTCCTCTCGTAACCGGACCCCTCTATCTCCATCTCACCGGGGAACAGAACGTTCTCTACTTTATCCATCACATTTTTGCCCCGAGACTTGTATTCATCTATAAATTCATTCATCATTTACCACCCTTTTCTTCTCCGAACAGTTCTCTTTCCGCCTCCTTTATCTCGTTCAGTGTCTTCATCAGTTTGGCATTGTCGGAACCCCTCTCGAGGCGCTGCATCCTCTCTTCGATCTCGTTCATCAGTGCCAATGACCGTCTGGAAAGGACGGCTTTGTCCCCGGATATCTCGTCGATCTCCTTCTTCTCCTTATCCTTTAACACCATGGAGGATTCCTTCAGTTTATCGATATGCTTCTCCCTTTCCACCATCTCCAGTTTCTTCCTCTGGAGGTTGATATCGGCCAATTCTCTTCTGGTCTTTGATCTTTCTCTCTCGTTCAGGATCCTTGCGATGATGGCCAGTATTATTATCACTATCACCGAGTAAAATATGATCAGGAAATTTTCCGATATTATCTCTATCATGGTCATGGTCAACACCTTTTTAGCTCCAATCTTCAATATCATCTATCCTCTCATCTATGCTCTCTATCCTTTTGTCTACCTTTCTATTTTTCGATTTGAGTTCGTCGAGTTCTCCCTTCACGGCGTCCAATTTATCACCCATGTTCTCCGCCCATTTCCGAGCTTCTCCCTTTTCGATGAGATCCCAGTTACTCTTGATGTCTCCGAAATACTCTTCGAAGTACAGTTCAGCATGGGAGGGCACGTATCCATAGTCCTCCTTTAAAGCCTTCTTCTTCGCCCGCCGCCTGAAGAAGAAATAGAGGCCGACCAGGATCAGTATGAGTAAGATGACTACTGCTGCACTCATGGTCATCCCTCCTCCAAACCGTGCTTTTTCTCTAAACGCTCAACGTCCTTTTTTATCCTGTCTACTTTCTTCTTTGTTTCCTCTTTCCATTCCTTCATCTCGGAGCTCTCCTCTACGTATTCTTCCACCCGTTTATCGACTCCATCAAGATCGTCCCTCCTCGCCAGGTTGTATTCATCGATGTATTCTGGCATCTTCTTCGTGATGGTCTCATCGACCTGGCTCGACGGTGTTAGGGATCTCTTTTTGAAGAACCCCTTTATCCTTTCCTTCATACCTATATTACTTTCCTCACCCATATGAGCGACCTCTATTGTCCTTTGTATAGAATATAATAATGTCTGTTAAAATAAACTTTTCCATCAAATTTCCGGCCTTTATCCCTTCTTTTTTCTATCTTTCCTACTTTTCCCACCGAGAATTGGGATTGGTCTTGATGATGGGTATGATCCATCTCTGGAGAAAAAGAGGAGAGGAAAACTCATACCTTATTTCATACCTTATTCCCATCCTATCATGGAAATTTCCACACAACCTTTAAATAATCAACTAACCCTTTTCCCAACAAAGCTCCAGATGGAGGCATACCCTTGCAACTGAATAGAAGTTTATTTAGAAATAGAGAAGGTGTTTCTGAGGTTGTCGGTAGCATTCTTGTTCTTAGTATAACCGTGGTGTTGTTTTCGACCATATTCGCTACTGTCAGCCAATTGGAGACACCAGAAGGTTCCACTTATACGGACATGAAGGCGGTGTATTACAGAGGAGAGACGACCAATTTCATCAATATCACCCATCAGGGTGGGAAGGAACTCAAGACATTCAAGACCCAGATGATCGTGACCACCAATCAAAAGAACTTCCAGGTGCTTATGGAAGATGTGAATGATGACGATCTAGATGACGGCACGTGGGAGATGGGGGAGGAAGTGAGTATAGATATAGGTACCGGGTGGAAGGATAGTTCTGTAGGGGTCCTCATCACCGATACAGACAGGAACAGCGTCATCTGGAGGACTGAGGTAACCATAAGTACCGCAAAGGATAGACCTGTCATCACGGAGACCGGTGTCAGGTATCCTCAGGAATGGGACGATTACGTGGAGACGGGAAATAAGGTCACCCTGTATGCCAATCTGAAATATCTGAACGGCAGCGTGTCCGACCTAAAGGTCCTGGTGAATCTAACAGAGATTATCGGATACGAAGGGCAGGGGATAGACGGTTCCGATTACTACGAATTGAACTACGCCGGTAGTAACGTGTTCACGAAGAGGATAGAGATCAGTAATGATCTGGAGAACGATTCTTATCTACTGGAAACTCAGGCCCATACTGGTGACGACAAGGCCACTGAAGAATTTATCAAGGGCAATATGTCATACTTCCATACCAACAATATAAAACTCTCCAAAAAGGCCTACATCACCCTGAACGTGGGTGAACCCGCCATCGATAGAGAAAGCCCAGATCTGCTGGTTGATCGTACTAAGATATCCTATTCTCCGTCTTCACCTATGAACGGCCAGAGTTTCACCCTCTATGCGGTCATCGAGAACGACGGGGGAAGCGCCGCTACGTGTAATGTTAGCATCCTCGATACAAATCCATTGGGGGAGGACAACAGGACGAGGATAATCCCAGACGTCCACGTAGCGGCTGGCGGGGGTAGAGACATCAGCGCCACCTGGCCCATCAACGTGAGCGGCAGACACAATATAACCGTTGAGATCAACAATATAACTTCCCCCGGGGGCGAAGACCTTAACGAGTACAATAACCAAGCGAATACCACTGTATTCGTCCAGCCAAGAATACTCGTGGTCGACGATGATCATCAAGACAATGGGGAAGCGACGGCCATGGCCGACGCACTGGATGCCGCTGACTTCGATTATACATATACTGAAGTAGAGGCAGGCTCGGGTCCGGCTTGGGATACGGGCAGACCTCAACTTAGTGACTACGATATAGTCATCTGGATGACGGGCAGAACCAAAGGTGCTTCGGATGGACACAAAACGCTGACGACCGAGGATCGAGATAACCTTTACACCTTCCTTTCCCAAGGAGGTAGTCTATGGTTGATAGGTGAGGGAATAGTGGATGATTCGATGAGTGATACCGATCTCAACTCATGGTTGAAAAATAATATGCAAATCGACACTCTCAACACTGCAAACACCCCGGACTATGATTCCACCGACGATGATTACGAGGAGATGGTAGGGGTGAACGAGCCTCTCAATTCATCCGATACCTTCCCGGTCAAAGAAAAGGATGATGGCTCTGAGTACAAAGGAGATGTAGTGACCCCCAACTCAGAATCGAAAGAAGAATTAAAGGACAGGAATGGTAAATCCATCGGGGTGAGCTATTCCGGCGATGGTGCTAGAAAGAAGAAGACCCTCTTCAACCCCATCCGCTTCAAAACGGTAAGAAGCGGCAGAAGCCATATGGTATACAAGGCCATCAAATGGCTCGGAAATGTCAGCCAGAGGAGCGGGAAGGATATAGCCGTATCCGATCAGGAATTCAGCACGCATGCTCCTATGTACAAAGAATGGGTGGATATAACGGCCACTATCCGAAACAATGGCCAGAGTACCCAGAATGTAGAACTCCGGCTTGTAGTCGATGGCGATATCGTGAGTAACAATAAGACGACCATCTCACTGGATGGAAACGGAAGTTCTAAAGATGTAAAATTCCGCTGGAGAGCTCAGCCGGTTGGTCAACACGATCTCAAGGTTGTAGCGGACCCCTATGATAAGATAGACGAAACGAATGAAATCAATAATGACATCACCTATCAAAACGTGAACATCACCGTCTCCGTCAGGTTTACTGTTTTGGTCGTAGACGACGACGGGAGCACGGGAACCTCAGATCCTAACACGACCGAAAATGTCGTCAATGCGATGGATAAACTGGGATACGCCTATAATGTATACAATGTGTCAGCAGAAGGCGATCCTCCCTCCTCCTCGAAGATGGGACTCTACAACACCATAT
>JAHENW010000163.1 GCA_018610025.1 Thermoplasmatota archaeon | reverse complement strand
TGATAGGATTTATCGTCATAATGATACTTGAGACTAAAAACATAGAAACGATTAAGACGATGAACTGCGTCGCTATTTCTCTCTCTCTCATACAAATAATGATATGTCCGGTAATGTTATAAATAAGTTCCCCGAATTTATCATAATTTCCGCTGATATATAAATAAAAACCAATTTTACATCTATTCTTGAAATCTACTGGATCAGATCCTGAATTCCTTCAACTCCGATTTCAGGTTATCCAACTGCTTCTGGTCGAGGGCAGTCGGGTACAAGGGTAACAAGAAAATCCCTTGGTGGAGTGCCGTTAGGTCTTTGATATCCTGAATGAAGTTGAACACGCTTTTGAAATCGTTATGAGATATCAGAAACTCCAGTCCGTGAATTATGAATATGCCCTGTTTACTTTTCAAGAATGATGATATGATCTTGAAAAGCATCTCTCTATAACTCTTGGGATCGATGGTATTTATATCGTCCATGTCTTCTACAGTGCTGAGCCAGAATATAGGGAATTCTGAGTTCTCGAATTTATCCCTGATCTTCGGAGGAAATACCCGAGTGAAGCATATACTGGGCATACCTTGATCAACCGCTGTAAGAAAAAGGTCGTATGAAATAGGTGCGTCTTTTTCCTCTTCTAGAACAAGGTAGGATTCTCCCTCTTCGAGGTCTTTCAGATCGACCTTCTCTGTTCTCTCTTCTCCACTTTTCGACAATTCGCTCTCGACGTTCCTTTCCACTTTCACGATGTCAAAGGAACCATCCTTGATCCTCGAAACATATTTTTCCTCTAACAGCTCTGAGACAATCCCCGCCATATATCCTGCTAGGAAGAAATCGTCATCTATCTTGGACTCATAGGGTTCAGCCGAGATATTACCATCTGTGACGGAGATATCGACATTGGTGAGTCCGGAGTGTACGGAGACGAGGGCAGCTTTAGTGGGCAGCTCATCCATACCGCACTTTTCTCCACTTATCTTAACGGTCTCCTTCCCCCATTTCCTTCCCAACTGATACACTGTGAATTCGGCTTCCTTTTCACCACTGCTCTCTTTCACGGCGTCTTTTAGGTACGGAACGATTTTTATCGGCATCGAAACTAGGTCTACCATCTCTTATTCACCTCTTAAAATAAATTCTGCCAATTCTCTAAAAGCCTTCTCTACATTCTCTCCAGTCTTCGCACTAGATTTGTAACATGAAAAGTCAACATCGAATTTATCTTTTCTTTTTCTTCCCCACTCTTTGAACCTATCGATGGGAACGGATTTGAAATTTGGTACCTCATGATACACCTTTTTATAGTAATCTAGAACTTCTACATGATGTTCCTTCATAAATTGTTGGAATCTTTCTTCTGATACTTCCTCTAAGTCTACCTCTATCAAGAAATCCTCCAGCAGGTCATATTTGTTCCCCAAAACCATGAAAGGTATCTGACCCGTGACTTCAAACAGCTCCTCCAACCAGTCGTCAATACTGTAGAATGTATTCTCCCTGGTCAGGTCATATACGACGATGGCCCCGTCGGCTCCTTCAAAGTTGGCCTTCTGGAGATCTTTATTTAGTTTCTGGCCGTAGAGATCCCATATCAAGAGGTTGATGTTCAGGTCTTCGATCCTTTTCTTTTTCACGTTCGTTCCGATGGTGGTTATATATTCATCGTCGAATCTCTGCTCAACGAATCGGCGAACCAACGAGGTCTTACCAACAGCTCCGTCTCCTACTAGAACCACCTTCGCCGTTCTCTTCGCCATAAAGTAGGATAATAGATGATGATATAAATATGTAATGAGCAGATTTGATTATGCCGCATAACCTTTATTTACCGACATCTCCTTTTTTATATACAAGCATTATGAAATGGAAGACCCTGATGATCATTACGTTATCGACTATTCTCCTCATCCAGACTATCTTTTTCCCCCTCTTTTCTGCGGTATCCGATACTCAGGAAAGTTCGATTCTTGATAAAGAATATGATCCCACACTCCAGGCAGCACCCAACGAGCCCACGGATCCAGAGCCAAAGAATGGATCATTTGGACTTGGAGTTAATGTCACATTGAGCGTTTACGTTTCTGACCCTGACAGCAGCAGTTTTGACGTGACTTTTTATAATGCTTCATCTGGAAGTGCAATAAGTGCAGTTACCGGGGCCGTAAACGATACCCGGGTCTACGCTAACTGGACCAATCTGGCCTCCACCACCACTTACCGATGGAACGTCACAGTGGATGACGGTACAAATCTTACTGTTTCTGATACATGGGAATTTTCCACATCTAATGTCGATACGATCAATATAACTGGGGAAGCGGGAGGGAAGGAGATAAAGGACGATGTGGTCCCGGTTGAATACACTCAGTGGGCGAACTGCTCTGCATACAACCAGACTACGGGCTATCTGGGCACCGTGGAGGCCAACTGGACCGCTGAAGGGGGAAACAGCTCACTCAAATGGAACACGTCTAACTACACCAGGATCGATGTGGGAGATGTCCCCGGGTTGGTCTGGTTCAACGCTTCTTATGCGCAGACATTCAATGACTCGGTGAGATACGAGGTGAACGAACCGTCCGTGGATAGGATACACATCGTTGAAAAGACCAGTAATGGGGAGACGGTTATCGGGGACAGGAGCATCTACATCAATCAGACCATCACTGGATATACCGCCGGTTACAACGATTCCGTTGGGTTCCTGCGATACCTCTCGGCGAACTGGACAGTCAACAGTCAAGACGGCGCCCAGGCGAGTACCGCCCCTCAGAACGGGACCAACAGCACCTTCGATGCCGGTCCGGCAACCGGAAGTGCGGTCTGGAATGCATCTACTACTGATCTAGGAGATGAGGTGAATTTCACCATCGACCCGCCGACTTTAGACTACATCCAGATACGTTCTGAGGCCGGGGGAGAGGGTGAGGTCTTGGAGAATATGACTTACCAGATAGATGAGACCGATGAGTTCTATGCCGCAGGTTACAATAAAACCCATGGATATTTGAGAGACATAAGCGTGGACTGGGCTACCAACTCTGATGCTGCATCTCTTTCACCTCTTTCTGGAAACATGACTGTTTTCGAGGCCATAGAACCGGGCAGTGGAGAGGTGTATGCTGTCTATGGTTCCATACAGAACTCCACTTCGTTCACAGTTATAGAAAGCCAGGATCCCGAGATAATGGGAGATATACCAGATATCCAGCTTTCCGAGGATTTTGGTATCCATCAGGTCAATCTGTCCAGCTATGCTTCTGATCCTCAGGACCCGCTGAGTTCTCTTCAGTGGTATCTGACCGGTGTCAATGAAAGTGTGGTGGCGGTGGCGGGTGAGAATCAGACAGGCAATCACATCATAACCCTCATATCTCAAAATGATCAGTTTGGGGACATGCTGGTGACCTACCATCTCGTGGATAGTGACGGTTATTCTGCCCAGCAATCCAGCTGGATAAACGTGTCCTTTGTGAACGACCCTCCGGTCTTCTATACATGTCCTGATCTCTCTGTACATTATGACGATCCCTACAGATTCGATTATTCACCCTATATCGAGGATATCGACACACCCCAGGAAGAGCTTTCCCTGACCACCGATGACCCTGACCACACGTCTGTTAACGGGCTGAAGGTGACCTATGAATATCCTGAAGAGATGGTGGGAGAAACAGTACTCGTTTCTTTGACCGTCTCGGACGGCGACAAAAGTAGCACCCAATTGATAGAGGTCAATGTGACCGATAACTACCCTCCAGAAAACACTGAGAGGATCCCCGATGTCACCCTGGAGGAAAACTCGACCAGAAGGAACGTATTCGACCTGGATAATTACATAACAGATCCAGATAACGACAGCCTTTACATGTCCTATGGAGCGACCTATATCAACGTGACAATATACGAATCCAATCATACTGTAGACATAGTATCGAGGGGTAATTGGAATGGGATGGAAAGAGTCACATTCCGGGCAACGGACCCCGGCGGGGCTATAGTCGAACAGACCATAAACGTGACCGTTACACCTGTAAACGACCCACCTAAAATCAAGGACCTACCCCCCTTTGTCGTTCACTGGGAACATCCCTATACATTCGACCTCAGATGGTATATATCTGATTCTGATAACGAGATAGAAGAGCTCGACATATCTACCTCGGATCCAGAAAACGTAACTGTTGAAGGAACGACACTCCATATGCTCTATCCCAAGAAATCCTATGAATACACTGTCCCCCTCACCATCTACGTGAGCGATGGTATCGATACCACTTTTGAACCGACCACTGTAAAGGTGGGGGATGATTATCCGCCTGAGGTCCTGAAACCACTACCCGACATCAGCTTCAAAGAAGATGAATCCCTTGAAAATGCCTTCGCACTGGACAATTATTTTCATGATAGAGACAGTGAGACCATATATTATACCTCTGGTAACGTAAAAGTGGAAGTCCATATCCATCATGATGTGGAGGGTACTCCTGCAGATTTCTCTGCAGAGGCCAATTGGTCCGGGAGTGAGCTGGTGACCTTCAGGGCTACCGACGAAGAGGGAGCCCTCATAGAGGATACTATAAATGTTACCGTCATCCCGGTCAATGACCCCCCTGTCATAGAGGATATACCCCATCAGAAAGGTTATGTCGATGAATCGTGGGTTCTCGATTTGGATGAATACATTTACGACATAGATAATAAAAAAGAAGAATTGATAGTCAGCGTCAACGATGAGAACGTCATCCAAGTGGGTCACAAACTCATCTTCGATTACTCTGAGGATGTGAAATCCGACAATATCACCTTGATCGTGAGCGACGGGGAACTGCAAACCAGGGGGAGTATCTCTGTTTCTGTCTCGGTCCGGGACCAGGGATTATGGAAGGACAGCTACTTCTTTTATCTTATACCCGCTATTATCGGCGCGGCTGGAGCTTCTTACGTGTACTACAAGAAAAGGAGGGAGTACACAGTTGACGACATCTTCCTGATCCACAGCTCTGGTGTACTCATCAAGCACACCACAAGAATGATGAAAGCCGACCGGGACGAAGAGATCCTCGCCAGCATGTTCACCGCGGTACAAAATTTCGTGAAGGACGCCTTCGCCGAGGAGGAGGATGAATCCCTAAAACGGATGGACTACGGTGACAAGAAGGTGCTGATCCACAAGGGAGATTACGTGACACTAGCCGTATTCTTCTCTGGAAACGAGCCAAAATGGATGATGGACAGTATGGAGAACTTGGTCAGTGATATCGAGGAAAGGTACGGTGAAGAATTGGAAGGCTGGAGCGGTGAAGTGGAGGAGGTAGGAGGCATAACGGAGATGCTGAAAGACCTTTTGAAGGGCAGGTATCAAGAGGGGGATTGGCGGAAGTACGAGGAGTGATCTCAGGGAATATCCAAGGTGGTTTATTCGTTCTCTTGATGGCTGATACATTAACAAAAAACCATATATACCCAG
>JAHENW010000162.1 GCA_018610025.1 Thermoplasmatota archaeon | reverse complement strand
GAAGACAGGTATCGCCGATCTCGAGTGTCTGGGTACCCGATTTCGACTGGGTCCCCATAATCAAAAGGTCTATCTTCTTATTTTCTTCATAATCCAAGATCAGTTCTTTAGGGTCCCCCGTCTTCAAGATGTTTTTGACTTTGGATGCACCTTCTTCTTGAAGTATCTCTTCCCCTTTGTTCAGCGCTCTTTCCGTCTCCTCTTTTAGATTTTTCAGGTGGACATCCGTCTTCGGGACAGATCTTTCGCTTGTATCCACCACCGATATAAGGTGAAATGTTGAATCCGGGAAGAGATTAGCCACGTACTTCATGGCGCTTTGCAAGACCCGAGAATTGTCGTTAGCTACCAGGATATTATCGAACATGCTTGATTAGCAAAATATCAACACTTTATTTACAATTTCTGCTATCTTTCCTATCTTATCACAATGAAGAAGACCCAGAGTAGTAGAAAAGAGAGAAGTAACGAGAAGACGGTGATCGGGAGAGAGGTCTTAGTGAATTTTTTGAATGAAAGGGGGTATCCCATCTTCTCCGATATGTTGGAAACTATGAGATTTGCTGGGGCACTTATCAGTGTACCATTACCCCCGAAACAGGCTCCTAGAGAAAGGGCCCACCAGAGCGGGTTGATGGGGTGACCAGCTCCCAGTCCGCTGTGCTGAATGAATAGATTGACAGCAGGTATGAGGGTGATAGCAGCCGGAATGTTCCCCACAACCATGGCGAAACCGCCGCTCACCATCAATACGATGAAGATGGCCAGCAGGAGGCTGTTTCCACTTGCCTGATCTATCTCCATGGCTATGATCCTAATCACTCCTGCCTCGTCAAGGCCACCTATCACGATGAATAAGCCGGCGAAGAAAAGCAGGGTCGTCCAGTGTACGTGTTTTAAGGCTTCCTCCGGATCGGGTAGGGTGACGAGAAGGAGTAAACTTGCACCGGTTATGGCCACCAGCCACGGTTCGATATTTAGCATATGATGGATGGTGAATAGAATCAGAGTTAACAGAAGAACCAGCAGGGACTTGTATAGCAGGGGTCGATTCGTTATGGTCTCTTTCTCGTCCATACTAGCGACCTTCTCGAATTTCTCCATCTTTATATCTAGCATGTCTTTGTACAGTACCTCGAAGATAAGGAGGACAGCGAAGAGCACTATAAGAACTATAGGAGCAAGGTATAGTAAAAAGTGAAGAAAGTCGATATTTGCCGTGCTTCCGATCATTATGTTCGGGGGATCACCTATAAGGGTGGCCGTGCCCCCGATATTGGAGGAGATGACTTCGGCCATGAGGAAAGGAATGGGATTGACCTCAAGTTCATTGGCTATCTTTATCGTGACCGGGGCCATCAATAGAACGGTGGTCACGTTGTCCAAGAAGGCAGAAGTGAGGCCAGTTACTATCACGAATAAAGCTAGTAACCGATAAAAGCTACCATCAGAGAGCTTCGCAGTCTTTATGGCCAGATAATCGAAGAATCCGCTCTCCCCCAGCAGCCCGACCAATATCATCATCCCCAGGAGCAAACCGATGGTATTGAAATCGATATAGTCTATTGCCGCCGTGGTGTCATAGAAACCCATCCCGTGCCCGAAAAGAACCATCCCGACCGCCCCGGCCATGGCCGCTATCGTCCTGTGAACGTTCCTGCTGACGACGCCGTAATACGTAAGAGCGAAGATGACCACGGCCCCTACCACAGCGATCAGCATGCTTTCACCAGAGTTACGATTTGATCCATTAATTGGTAGACGAACTGATCCTGGTTGACCGATTTTTCTTCACGAATCAGATAGACCTCTCGAAGCTCGACATCCTTAATCATACAATATTTTTCCGTTAAGGTGAAAAGGATATTTACATATTTCTCTTTCATTGTTATCTTGAGACCTCCTCTAACTTTCCTATAGGCCCCTGGGTATCAAGAAAAAGAAGGCCCAAAACATGGTTGAGGCAAGGATCAAAGATATGAGCGTCACCGGTAATCCGATCTTGGTAAACTCCTTGAAATCGATCGGTTCTCCCATCTTCTCGCTTACTCCGGCCACTACCACATTGGCTGCGGCTCCTACCAGCGTTCCGTTCCCCCCTAAACATGCTCCCAAAGACAGAGCCCACCAGAGAGGATTGATGACATATCCAACCTCTCCAAAACCAGTACTGGTTATGATCCCACCTATGGCAGAGATCAGGGCTATGGTTATAGGGATATTATCTATGATCATGGAGAGGAGGGCGGCGGTCCACATTATGATCAGTGCGGTTGTGAAGAGACTGTTGCCACCCAGGAAGATGATGCCTTGAACTATCAACTCGATTCCACCTGATGCCTCAACCCCCCCTATGACCACGAAGAAGCCGACGAAGAAGAGCAAAGTCGGCCACTCCACATGCTTCAGGGCTTCCTTTGGATCCGACAGGGTGAGTAGGAGGAGCAGACCGGCGCCGGTAATAGCAACGGTCCAGGGCTGAAGCCCGAGTTCATGGTGGGTCATGAAGAGCACGATGGTCATCCCGAAGACCAGCAGAGACTTTCGGAGTAGAACAGGATCGGTTATCTTATCTCTCTCGTCCACCTCTTTTATCTCCTGGAATTTCTTCATATCTCGCTTGAGCCTGTCTTTGTATACGAGTTCGAAGAACAGCATCACCGAGAAAAGTACCACCAGGACCATAGGTGCAAGATATATGATGAATTGGATAAAAGATACATCTCCAGCACTCCCTATCATCACGTTCGGTGGGTCCCCTATCATGGTTGCGGTGCCGCCTATATTCGAGGCCATGACTTCTGCGAAAAGGAAGGGCTTTGGATCGATCTCCAATCGTTTTGTTATAGTGAATGTGATCGGGGCCATCAGGAGTACGGTGGTAACATTATCCAAAAAAGCGGAACACAGTGCAGTGACGAGCATGAAGAGGGCGAGAAGCCGGTAGAAACTGCCCTTGGAGGCCTTCGCAGTCTTGTAGGCTAGATAGTCGAAGAAACCGCTCTCACCTATGATCCCCACCATTATCATCATACCTAGAAGAAGACCGATGACGTTAAAATCTATGACTTCCAGGGCGGCTTTTTGGGAATAAAACCCCATCCCCATCCCCACTAAGATCATGATTATCCCACCGCTCACAGCGGCTACGGTACGGTTCACCTTCTCACTGATTATCAGTAGATAGGTGAGGCCCAGTATGATAAAAGAAACGACCGCATTCACCAGCGTACTGGTCCACCCCCGACCTTAATTTTTATTAAATAAATACTTAAAAAATCATAAGGGATGATATATCGAAAAATTTCTCCGACCAGGATTAATCCCCCACCATCAAGAAAGGAGTCTCACTCTGGGCGATCAGCTCTTTCTCGATGCTGCTGAGGGCGAATCTCGGGAAGAGGAACCTGAGTTTATAGAGCAGTCCTCCACGTCCCCTGCTCCCCACCATGAACTCGTATTTCTTCGATTCCTCAAGGATCTGGTTGTCCGAGGCGTCCTTCTCGATGACCAGCTCGAAATCTATGTCCTCCTTTTC
>JAHENW010000161.1 GCA_018610025.1 Thermoplasmatota archaeon | reverse complement strand
CCCACCTTGGAATGAGTGGCCATCACCAATAGATCGATATCGTTCTTTGATATGTATCTGAGTATCTCCTTGGAGGGGGTCCCACTGGGCATGGCCTTTTCCACATCTGAGATCCCCATCTCCTCCAATATATCTATCCCGTTCTCCAAAGCTTCCTTTGAGATATCCTCTAGGCGCGACTGCATGAGGGAGGTTTGAGGGATGCTCCCGTCACTGGTATTGATGACGTTTATCAGATGGTAATCTGCATAGGGAAAGATGGTGGCCGTGTATTGCATGGCATTCTTCATGAGCGGCGAATTGTCAGTTGCAATGAGGATATTGTCAAACATGGAGATACCGGATTTAAATCATTGAAGAGGTATATACAAATTTTCCCTAAATAGGCCCCTATCTAAATCGACTATTATCAATACTCCCAAAAATATAAAAAGGAGAATGACAATTTATTTACCGATATATTAACTACGAAATAATTACGCAAAAAAGTACAATAAAGGTGGAAATATGGCCGAAGAAGAACTGACTGAAGAGCAAGAAGAATTGATTGATAGACTGATCCGAGCAGGCTTACAGAAGAACATCGCTAGGACCCTTGTCTTCGTCGCGGGGAAAGACGAGACCAAAAGCAGGAAAATAGAGAGTGCTACCGATCTTAGACAGCCCGAGGTCTCTATTGCTATGCAGGAGCTTAGGGAGAAGGGTTGGGTGACGAAAAGAGATATCAAGAAAGAAGGTAAAGGAAGACCCGTTCATGGTTACACTCTGGATAAGCCTATAGAAGAGATCTTAGAAGAGGTCGAGGAGAAAGAGAAGGAAAGGATAGAGGAGATAAAGGAGAATATAGACAGGATAAAGAGCCTGGTAGATTCAATCTACTGAGATCTCTTCAAAACCCTTTTTATTACCTATTATAACCTTATCCACTTTATCGATGAAGAGTCCGTTCTCTATCACTCCTGCTATCTGATTCAATCGTTCGCTCAGTTTTCTGGGTTCATCGATCATCTCGAAGTTACAGTCGACTATGTAATTCCCATTGTCCGTTTTGTATATCTGATTCTGCCTCATCCTCAGACTGGTATTGCACTCCAATTCGTCCAGTCTCCCGATCAAGGCACCGGCCCAGAACGGTACTATTTCTACTGGAAGAGCGAAGCCTTCACCCAAGGTTTCAACCATCTTCGTCGGGTCAACTACGATGATCTCTTTTTCCGAATGTTCGGCCACAATCTTCTCTCTGAGGAGTGCCCCGCCTCCGCCCTTTATCAGATTGAACTCTGGATCGACCTCATCCGCACCATCTATCGTCAGGTCTATCGTGGACACCTCGTCCAAGGTGGCCAGCGGTATATCGAGGTCTTCAGCCTCATTCCTGGTGGTCTCCGAGGTGGGGACGCCAACTACCTCTATCCCATCCTGGACCATGTTCCCTATCTTCTCGACGGCGTGCTTGGCAGTGGACCCAGATCCTAGACCTACAACCATCCCGTCTTCCACGTACTCTGCCGCCGCCCTCCCGGCATTCCTCTTCTGCCTTAACATGTTGATTCCTATACAATATAGAGGCTATTTATTTTATTCTTTTGTTAGCAAGTCCGAAAAGGTGTCCTTTATCTCCTCGACCATCTTTTCGATGACGTACTCGTTGATATCTTCACCCTCATCAGATGTTGCCGGATTCGGATCTCCTATCACGCCCTGGGAAAAATGACCCCCCGGTTCGCTAGATATCTCGTATCTGGACCGCTCGACATCTTCACTGGGCCTCTCGTCTTTAACCAGCTCGGGAGAGATGTCCAAGACCCTAGCCGTCTCTATCTCGCCGCCGTGGCCGTCCCCTTCCGGTATCTCTTCACCCTTGAGTTCATAGGCAAGATCGTAATCGGACATGAGCATCACATTCATACTTTCCTCGTCCACTATATCCTGGCAGGCCAATCGAAGAGCCATCATGTGACTTCTACCGGAGTGGCCCGATAGAACGGCCGCGTTATCGAAGCCCTGTTCACTTGCGTGCTTCAATACGTCGTAAACGACATTTCTTACAGTATCGAAGGAGACGGACAGACTTCCAGGAAGCGATCTGGTTGCTCGGCAATATCCGTAGTTGACCGTCGGGGCGATTACCACTTTTTCACCCAATTCCTCCGCTATCTTTTCGGTGACGTATTCGATCTGGATGGTATCTGTACCGATGGGAAGATGGGCACCGTGTCCCTCGCTTATGCCCACCGGTAAGAAAAGGATGAGATCCGATGGATCTTCCAGCTCGTCCATATGCATCTCGTTCAGATAGAGGGGTGCTCGTGTCATGGCCGGAAATAGTACAGACCAATAAAAATATTTTCGAGACCTAATGATTTATATATGATGACTTCTTGAAACCTATCTGTACGGTGTTAACATGGCTAGGTTTCCAGAAGCTGAGAATAGGCTGTTGAACAAAAAGGTGTGCATGAACTGTAACGCCAGTAACCCAGTGAGAGCTACAGTCTGCCGAAAATGCGGCAAGAAACAGCTAAGGATGAAGGCCAAAGAGAGCCGCAGGTTGTAAGATATAGATCAATCGTTATCCTTGGGGCAGTCCGGATTAGGACAGAACTCCCAGGGTGGTTTACTCTTTTTCACTATCTTCTGCATGGGAGCTCCGCATTCTGAGCACGCATCTCCATCGTGAACGACTTTCCCTTTCTGCGGCAGTGGATAGGTATTATCACAGTCTGGATAGTTGGAACAGCCGATGAACCTTTTACCATTTTTTGACCTCATCTCCCTCATCTCTCCCCCGCATTTGGGACACTTTCCCCTGAAACGCTTGTCCCTCGA
The DNA here is from genome assembly GCA_018610025.1 of Thermoplasmatota archaeon. Lineage (GTDB taxonomy): Archaea > Thermoplasmatota > Thermoplasmata > Halarchaeoplasmatales > Halarchaeoplasmataceae > JAHENW01. The sequence goes on along the minus strand of JAHENW010000161.1, from coordinate 1,904 downwards.
ATACTTGCACTTCAGATCCACACACAGCTCTTCTGAATCACCATGATGATAGACCCTTACCTTGGGGGCGCCGCACTCAGGACATTCTCCCTCCGCCGGTTTTATCTTCCCGGACCTGGGTATCTGATAGGTATTTTCACAGTCAGGATAGTTCGAGCAGCCCACGAATCTGCCACTTTTGGTCTTCCTTATCTGCAGCGTTCCTCCACATTCGGGACAGGTACCCAGCGCGTGTTGGTCCTTCAGAGAACTCTTCAGTTCCTTGCTGATGTCTTCCTCTTCCTTTCTCAGAGATTTCATGACCTCGGTGAGCATCTCTTTCGACTCCTCGATCACCTTGTCTTTATCCAACTCTCCCTCGGCGATCTCCTCCATGTCCTCTTCCAACGTCTTGGTCATGTCGGGTTTGGTAACCATATCGGCGTGGGCCTCCAGCGTCTTGGCTACAGCCTTGCCCGACTGAGTTGAGCGCGGTACCTTACCCGAAATAAATCCTCTATCGTACAGTTTCTGTATCATGGTATGTCTGGTGCTTTTGGTACCGAGCCCTTTCTTCTCCATCTCCTTGACCAGAGAGCCCTGAGAGTACCTCCTAGGAGGCTTGGTCTCGTCCTCTTCCATGTCCACCTCCTCTACAGCGACTTTCTCCCCTTCCTCTAATGCTGGCACCTTGGTTTCCCTCGCCTTATAGTAGGGATAGTACTTCCTCCATCCCTCCTTGATGATCTCGTATCCCTTGCAGTTGAAAACCTCGTCCTTAATATCGAACTCGGCCTCTCTTATCCTCGCTACCGCGCTGGGAGCTACCGTGGCCATGAACCTCCTGAGTACCATCTCGTATACCTTCCAGTCCCTCCCTTTAAGATCATCCTTGGTGGCAGCTCGTATGGGATGTATAGGAGGATGGTCTGTCGTCCTCTTCTTTCCCCTGGTCGCGCTTATCTTATCCTGTTGGAGCAGTTCTTCTATCTCATCGGAGAACTCGGATTTTTTCAATTTTTTCAGATGTTTACTCAGGTTCAGGCTGTTGGGATAGACGGTATTCTCCGTCCTCGGATAGGATATCCAGCCGGCGGTGTATAGCTTTTCAGCTGTACTCATGGCCTGTGACGGGCTCAGCCCGAGCTTGTTGGCATCGGATAGAAAGACCGTAGTATTGAAAGGGATGGGCGGAGTGTTCTTCTTGGTTCTTTCCTCGAAGTCGGTGGTCAGGGCTTCCTCGGCACCCTCAACCTTTTCGAATATCTTCTCCGCCCTCTCCTCGTCCCAGACTTTGTCTTCTTCGAACTTGGCCTTGAACTCGAAATCCTTCTTCAGTATCGACGTTATCTTCCAGTATGGATCGGGGACGAAATCTTCTATCTCCTGGTCCTTGTCCACTATGATGGATAGGGTGGGGGTCTGGACCCTTCCGGCGGATAGGAAGTTGCTCCCGTACCGGTTCGAACTTTTGGAAAGGAAGCGCGTCAAAACGGCACCCCATGCAAGGTCTATCACCTGTCTACTATCGGCCGCCTCAGCCAGGTTAACATCTATGCTCTCGAGATTAGAGAAGGCCTCCTCGATCTCTCCTTTGGACAAGGAACTGAACCTGGCCCGGTTGACATCTAATTCCTCGTACTCAGCCTTGAGCAGTCTAACGGCCTCCAACCCAATGAGTTCACCTTCCCTATCGTAATCGGTGGCCACGATGGTCCTGTCCGCCTTCCCGCCCATCTTTCTCAAAAGGGAGGCGATCCGCTGGGCACTGACCTCTTTTTCCGGCTCTATGTCTATCAGTTCCTCCTCCTTCACCTTGGACCAGTTGTTGTACTCCTCCGGATAATCGTATTCGACTATATGCCCCCGCAATCCAACCACGATGTAGTCTTCGCCCTCCCTTTCGAACTCGAAATAAGGCAGCT
>JAHENW010000160.1 GCA_018610025.1 Thermoplasmatota archaeon | reverse complement strand
TTACAGGATAAACGCATGGGATAGAGGAGATCATAAGGTCAGTACGGATGTACTCAGCTTCACCACCGATCCGCAATCCACTATACTGTACGTAGATAACAGCGCCAGCCAGATGGACTGGTCGACAGAATTCAAAAATGACTTCGAGGCTAAGGGTTGGACATTCAGTTACTGGAATGCCCGTGAACGTGGATCACCACTCGCAGACTATGCACTGAACTACGATGCCATGGTATGGGACTCTTCGGACTACTATCCGCAGATATCGAACCACCAGGTGAACAAGACCCTGAGACCATACATGCAGAACGGTGGCAGACTGATGATAATCGGTCAGGACATCGGATGGTGTGCCTACCAGACAGATTACACCGGCTATCCATACGGTAAATGGTCATCCGACAATATACAGAATTGGATAGAAAACTATCTGCAGTGGACCTACAATTCCGACAAGGTCGGTGACGACCCATTGGACATGTCAGGTGTTAACGGGGACCCAGTCGGAGACGGTATAAGTGATACACTTGTCGATGAACAGGGACAACGAATGGGTTCTGATAGGTTCTTCCCAGAAGATATATCAACAAACGGATGTACTGCTGCTGCCACTTATCCTGACACTGGCACCCCAGCTATAACTAGATTAGACGGCGGCTCGTGGCGAAGCGACTACGTCACCTATGTCTACCAAGACCATGATACAGTGGCCGAAAGGCAGCAGATGCTCAATCAGACGATCGTATGGTTACTTGGTAACAACAACGCTCCACACAACAGGATACACGATCCCAACGGCGGAGAGACCTTTACCGTGGGTGATACAGTAACGATCACCTGGAACGCCGGTGACGATGGCAGTATAGACCACAACGATCTGTATTACAGTCCAAACGGAGGCGACAGATGGGAATATATCGACACCACAACCGGCACAAGTCTGGACTGGGATACTTCCGGTCTTTCAGAAGGCACCGATTACAAGGTCAGGGTTGTTTCCTACGATGATACCGGTTTGAACGTTAAGGATGAATCAGACAATACCTTTGAGTTAACCAGCGGTGGGACGACACCTACACAGGACATCGGATTGACCTCTGGAGGCGGATCCGATGGATGGCACTTCGTGTCGACAAGATTGATCCCCAATGACAAGACCATAACTGGGATGCTGAATGATACTACAAACGGAATAAAGGGTAATTACGACAAGTTGATGTACTACAACGCCACCAACGATGAATGGCAGACATTCTCACCATACAGGGGAGACCATTTCAACAGCTTGGACTTGATAACCCGCAGAAGAGGGATCTGGATACACATGACCAGTGATGACACACTGACCGTAGAGGGTAGTGAACCATCTTCAACAACCACCACACTACAGCCTGGCTGGAACATGGTTGGATATCCATCTACAACGAATAGAACGGCCGATAATACACTGCCAGGCGCAGTTACAAAGGTTGCAGTATTCGACTCGTCACAGGAGTACAATATAAGGTATGAAACCAACCTCGGCTCGGTCACGATGACCGACGGAAAAGGATATTGGGTCTACAACGGAGACTCTACGTCGGTAGATTGGTCGGTAAGTTACTGATAATAGCACCTAAAAACCCAACAAACCCCTTTTCTTTTCTATATCTATTTTTTTCTTATAGTTTTCATCCTTAGGATGTTTTTTGGATATCCGTATGACATAGGGGAGGGAAAAAACTTTTAAAGAATTTATATCATTTAAAAAGTTAATATGAAGGAGGAAGGAAATATGCAGAAAATTGAAAGCAATTTATTGACTGTTTTGGTAGTCCTAGTACTGGCCATATCTGCGATCTCTGCAGGCCTGGTCATCTCTGTAGATAATGCGGGAGAAGAAAAAGGTATTTTTCTGGTAACCGCAGGTACAGACAGGGCAGTCAATAAATTGAAAGATAACGGATTGGATGTTTTACATCGATACGAAAGCTTCACGCTTGTGAAAGGGAGACCCAGCGCTGTAGATGAAATAAGGAACATGGGGTACGAAGTGAACGATATGCCCAAGAGGACCACCGTAGAGATCAAGGGGCACACTTTTGATATAAACGAAGGGCCGAGCATACCGAAAGATCTGAAGATCGACGGCTATCCAAAAGAAAGTGAGGGATCTTACCTGGTACACATGATAGGACCAGTGAGCTCAGAATGGAGAGAGACCCTTGAAGATAGGGGAGTGCGGATACTCAATTCACACCGTAATCACGTGTATCATGTGAAGATGAGCCCCAAGCAGAAAAGGCAAATCAAAGATCTTGACTTCGTCGATTGGATCGGCTTATATCAACCGGCCTATAAGTTGGACGAGGATCTTGAGCCTGGCACTGTGAATATCAGGTTGATGCCGGGTACGGATAGAAACACCATAGAGGAGATAAGCACCAAGATACCAAGATCTGTTTTGACCGGCTCCATGTTCGGGACCAAGATAACCGGTTATGTCGAAAATCAAGGAACCTTTACAGAACTGGCCAACATGAAAGATGTCTACTATATCTCTAATTATAAGGAACCAAAATTGACGTCTGAGACCGGTGCCCAGATAATGGGCGGTGGTCTATGGATATGGGACAACGACAATGATAATACCACCCCTTACCGGGGTGAAGGTAGTTTCGGGGGGCTGATAACACAGAAGGGTTACGAGGCCGATACAGTAAGGGTAGGGGTGGCCGATACAGGCCTATCCGACGGTACCACACCAGATGCAGGACATCCAGACTTCACCGGTAGAGTCATCGGTGGATATGACTGGGGCGGCGGTGGAGACTGGAGCGACGGATACGGGCACGGAACCCACTGTACCGGTTTGATCGCCGGTGATACCTACGAAGGTACGGGAGTTCAGTATGCCGGTTCGCAGACCGGCCCATACTATGTATCCCAGGGATTGGCTTCGGAATCCGAACTGTTCATGGGCAAGATATTCGACGATTCTGGCGGATGGCAGGGACCGAGCGATTACTTCCAGATAGTCCAGAACGCCAAACAGAACGCTAGTGTGTATGTCCATTCCAACTCATGGGGTTCTTCCAACAGTGGAGATTACGACGGTCATGACGAGGCATATGATGAAGCGGCTAGAGATGCCGATAGAGATGCTGCCGGTAATCAGATGACTGTTATCACCGCTTCAGCCGGTAACTCTGGTTCTAGTGAACAGACCACAGGCAGCCCGGGTAACGCCAAGAATGTTATCACTGTCGGTGCAGCTGAAGATTGGGCCCCGGATTCAACATCCTATGGAAATACCGGCGACGATACTAACAATCCGGATAACATAGTGAGTTTCAGCTCTAGAGGATGGACTGAGGATAACAGGATCAAGCCCACGATCGCTTCCCAGGGGAAAAGCGCTCTATCCACCAGTTCGTCTATTCTTAACTCTTCCAACCTGTACGGCCTTTACAGTGAAGATGAGAGGTACGAGTGGTGCGATGGAACCTCCATGTCCAATCCATACGCTGCTGGTGCCTCTGCTGTGGTAGTCGATTGGTACAACCAGACGTATGGAGAAAGACCTAGTCCATCGATGGTCAAATCATTGTTGATCAACACTGCCTACGATATGGATGATGTAAACGGGAACACCGGGCCCATACCCAACAAGGACGAGGGTTGGGGTATAGTGTACCTTAAACCGTTAGCGGTGAACGAAACACATAGGATAGTCAAGGACCTTAACTCATTACTCACCACCGGCGATGTGGACGAATACCAGACCATGGTGAACGATACCACTAAACCGGTCAAGATCACTCTGTCGTGGATGGACAAGAACGGGGTAAGCGGGGATATTCCCGCCATCAAGAACGATCTAGATCTCAAAGTGACTGCCCCTGATGGAAGTACTGTTTACAAGGGGAACGCCTTCGATAGCGATGGTGATTCAGTCAGCGACAGCAATAGAACGTATGCCAATACGGATACCATGAGTGACTTCGATAACGATGGTGACGGCTATGACGACAACAATACGAAAGAATGTGTTTATATCGACAAATCCGAACTCCAAACTGGAATGTATTCTGTTGAAATCATCGGTGCCGACGTACCCGCAGATGCAAATGGTGACGGAACCGCTAACCAGGACTATTCACTGGTCATGAGCAACATGGTCCCAAGATCCCCATCCAACGGCACTATAGATATAAAAGAAGATGAGTATGCCCTGGAAGATACGGTCGATATCCAGGTCTATGATGACGATCTTGCCGGCCAAGGAACTCTTGATATCACCGTGAACAGCACCACCGAACCGTCCGGTGAGACAGTCACTCTCACCGAGGACTCATCTGGCACTTTCACCGGTACCGTGAATGTCTCTGCGACCGACAGTTCCGGAGTGGTACACGTTTCTGACGGGGACGATGTAACCGCACTCTATCATGATGCCGATCAGGGCGACGGCACATCAGCCGACAAGACCGATACCGCCACCATCGATGGTACACCCCCGGCGGCACCTAGTGACCTTAATGTCGATTGGTGGGGGGTAAATAATAATACAAAATGGGTCGATGATTTCGAAGATGGTTCTATCTCCCCATGGACGGTTTCTGGGAGTGGGTTCGCTGAGGTTACTACTAACACGTCCAACTCTGGTAGTTACTCACTACAGACAGGGGAAACAGAGGTAAATGTAACCTCACCCACCATGGATGTCAGTGGTGATCCAGCGAATAAATCCGTATTATTGAAGATGTGGATCCAACAGGGGGACGACAGCTTCAGTGAGGACCCTGATACCAGCGGAGAAGACCTTGAGGTCC
>JAHENW010000159.1 GCA_018610025.1 Thermoplasmatota archaeon | reverse complement strand
CTACAGTTAAGTTTTTCGTGTGATGCGGTCAGACCATAATATTATAATACCCGCGAGGAATTTAGGAAAGAGTAGTTGATAACATGAAAGGAATCGACTCTCTTGTTGAGAAGGCCATGCATTACAAAGAGAAGGGGCTGAAGGAGAAGGAGATAGCTACTGAGTTGAATTTATCCGTAGATACTGTTACCTGGCTTTTAACGAAGAACGTGAAGGAAGAGCAACCGCCGACGGACGTACAGGTGGGCTGGAGGTCCGTTGGAGTCTTCGGTGGACGATTGAGACTGCTGTCCGCCATTTTCTCCGACATAATCTGGGAAGAGATGGAGAAGATGGACTCGGATTTCGATGTTGTTGTAGGAATAGCCATCAACGGCATCCCATTCGCCACCTTCATCTCCGAGGAGATGGGTAAGGAACTGGCCATCTACAGGCCTCCCGGTAGAGACAGGAAGAGAGGCGGGGGTGCCCTGAGTTCCAACTATGCCGGCGTGGACGGTAAGAAGGTTGTCATCGTGGACGACGTCATAAGCACCGCTGAGACCATGGAGGGTGCTATAACCGACCTAGAAGACCATGGAGCCGAAGTCCTATTGGCCACGGTGACGGTGAACAAGGACAGCAGGGACGAAGTTGTTGGTGTGCCGCTCCGTGCCGTTCTTAGAGCAAAGATAATCGGTAAGTAGGGATCTTGATGCACTGGGCCGACGTAGAAGCCGAAGAACTGGGAGAATCTCCTCTAGTAGCCACCGGCGAGGCGCCTTCTGGATCCATCCATATGGGTCATATACGGGAACTTCTGACCGGTGAAGCCATCGCTAGAGCTTCCGGGGGCGAGCTTGTACTGATAGTGGATTCCATAGACCCACTAAGAAAACTTTATCCTTTTTTAAATGAATCTTACGAAGAGCATATCGATAAACCCCTCAGCGAGATACCATGCCCATGCGGTGAACACGATAACTATGCCGAGCACTTCATGGCCCCCTTCTTGGGATCACTGAAGGAATTGGGTGCTGACCTAGAGGTAAAATACGCCCATAAGATGTACGCCGAAGGTGAATACGAGGAGGCCACTAGGAGAGTTATCGATCAAAAAGACAAGGTGGCTGAGATAATAGAAAGCGCTTCGGGGAGGGACCTACCGGACGACTGGTTCCCCTACACCCCCATATGTTCTGGATGCGGTCGATTAGGGAAACCCACTGTAAAAGGTTTCGAAGACCCTTATGTGAGGTACACATGTGAATGCGGGTGTGAAGGGAAGGCCGATATAAGGAGCGATGACGGCAAACTTCCGTGGCGGTGCGACTGGCCCGCAAGGTGGTGGATACTAGGCATCGACTGCGAGCCTTTTGGAAAGGACCATGCGGCATCGGGGGGTTCTTGGGATACTGGAAAAAGGATGATCGAAGAGATATTCGATAGAGAACCTCCACATCCCGTGATCTACGAGTGGATTCAATTGAAAGGGGAGGGCCCCATGTCTTCTTCCTCGGGAATATCGATAAAAACTGAGGAGATATTGAACATGGTCTCACCTGAGGTAGTCAGGTTCCTCATAATGCGCTCAAAGCCGAACACCCATATCGATTTCGACCCAGAACTCGGTTTACTGGATCTTGTAGACGATTACGACTCCTACGAAAAGGAGTACTTCCAGGGTGATGACGAGGATAAGAAGAGAGTCTATGAACTATCACAGGTGGACGACATTCCTGAGAGAAAACCCGAAAGGGTCCCCTATCGACATCTAGTCAATCTCGTTCAGATATACGATGAGTACCAACGTATTTGGGATTTGATGCAGGACACAGAGCAGATAGAGGAGCCCAGCCAGAGGGACTTCGAACTCATGAAAGAGAGGGCCGAGAGGGTGAAATACTGGCTCGAAAATTTCGCCCCTGATATGGTAAAATTTTCTTTGAAGAAAGAGAAGCCCGACGTATCTCTATCCGAGGACGAAGTAAGATTCTTAAAAGAGTATAGTAAAAGGATGGTAGGAGATTGGACGGCGGAGACCTTACATCAGCTGGTCCACCAGAGTGCTGAAGCAGTTGATCTCTCCAAGGACAAGGCCTTCAGGAGCTTCTACAAGATACTTCTAGGGAAGAGCAAGGGTCCGAGACTGGGCAGGTTTCTGAGCCAACTGGATAAAGATTTCGTCCAGCAGCGTATGAAAGAAGCGATCCAGCAAGAAAATTGATGGGTGAATATATATGGCTAGGAAGATCAAGGTGGTCATAATCGGCGACGGGGCCGTGGGAAAGACATCACTGGTCCGTAGGTTCGTCGAAGGTAAATTCCAAGAGGACTATATAGCCACCATCGGGGTTAACGTCAGGGATAAAAAGGCATGGGGTTTGGACCTGTCCCTATGGGATATATACGGTCAGAAATCTATCTCTCCGGGGAAACATTCATCTCACTATGTGGGGGCAGTGGCCGCCATGGTAGTTTTCGACATGACCAGGAAGGAGACATTTGAAAATCTAGACCAGTGGATAAATGAACTGTATGAGGTGACCGGTAAGATACCCCTTGTCATAGCGGGTAATAAAATAGACAAAATCAGGGATTTCGAGGACAGCCAAGATGTTCCTTTCTCAGAGGCCTCTAAAGAGCAGTTCCAGGAATTTATAAAAGATAGCCAGTATCATAAAACGGTCTACTCTTCGGAGTCGGAGTTCCTTCCCGTAAAGTACTCGGAGTACAAGAGCTGGGGCAAGAAAAAGAAGAAGACACTAGGCGACAAGATCAGTTACCTCTTCACCAGTGCTAAGACCGGGAAAAAAGTCACCAAGGTCTTCCATACGCTTTCAAAGAAGATAAAGGAGAGCCAGATCAGCTTCGATTGATGTCCGATAAAGAGGATAATTTACGGATAGATTTAAATCTTATTTTTACAATCACTTATAAGAGAGTGAGAGATGAAGATATTATTCGTAGATGACGAGGACCATATGAGGGAGCAGGCGAAGATATTTCTCGAGGATATTTATGGTGCTCTCGATATATCTACTGCCCCCTCGGCTCAGAAGGCCCTAGAGTTATTGGATGATGAGTACTTCGCGGCGGTCGTTTCTGACTACCAGATGCCGGGGATGAATGGCCTTGAATTTTTAGAAGTTT
>JAHENW010000158.1 GCA_018610025.1 Thermoplasmatota archaeon | reverse complement strand
GATATTGGTTTCCTGTATAGAAGATGACTTTTTGACGAGAAGATATGCCCTTGGAGAGGCCAAGAAGACGGGAGAAAATCTTTTTGGGGAAGAGGTACAGGACCTACTCGAGATCGCTAACACCCTGGGGATAGAGGGAAGAGTAACGGACGATTCATTCGTTCTGCCCTTCGACCAATACCTGTCGAATACCGAGAATTTGAGAGCACCGCGGTGGAAATTGGTCAACCAGGACCTCAGGGACGGAGAGGTATACCTGGAGAAGCGGCGTTTTATTCGGATACTGGAAGAGATCGTCAGGGAGAGGGTGATGTCCGATCTGCCACTGCCGGTAGACCAGCGTTTGAAGGAAGGTCTCACCTCAGAGATAGAACAGATAGAGGAGGTGCTAGAAGAGAACCGAGGTGCCTTCGAAGAAAGGAAACTGGGAGAGGTGGAGAACGATCTATTTCCCCCCTGTATCAAGAACCTTCTCTCCAAGTCTCAGGGTGGGGTCAACCTCCCCCACGAGGCAAGGTTCGCGCTCACCGCCTTCCTCCACAAGGTCGGACTGAGTGAAGAGGAGATCCTCTCCCTGATGTCGGAATCACCGGATTTCGATGTGGAGATGGCCTCCTATCAGGTGGAACATATCATAGGGGAGATATCCGGGACGGAGTACACTCCTCCGAACTGTGACACCATGAAGACCAACGGCATATGTTTCGAACCCGATTCGCTCTGTCAGCAGGAATGGATGGGGCACCCCTTGACGTATTATTCAGTCAAGAAAAAATCTGAGAGGGAAGAAGAAGGGTCCGGGGGTGAGGGATCGGAGGAAGGATGACCGTTATCGGGTTCTCTTCAGCTCGCCCCAACTGGATAGACCTCTATGGACCGCCGTTAGATGACCGGCCACGGCGAACCATATCATCAGCAATTCGAAGATGGTCAGGGTGGAACCCAGGAGATCGAATGTTACCGTGTAAAGATTGAGGAATATCAGATGGATTAGGGGTATCAATATCAAAAGGATCAACCTGTCGGCTCTGCCGGCGACTCCGCCGTAGTCCCTCCCAACGTCCACGGCATGTGCCTGGGTGCCCATATAGCTGGTCATTAAGACGCCGAGTACTGCAACGAATCCTATGGGCAGCCTGCAGAGGGTACTGAAGGCGATACCGCCTAGGATGAATATATCCGAATATCTGTCCAAGGTGTGGTCGAGAAAATCTCCCTGTTTGGAAGCCCTATCGGTCAGTTTTGCAATCCGGCCGTCCATGGCATCGAAAAAGGAGTTGAGAAGTATGAATATCACGGCTAGGAAGATGTAGGGGGGTGAAGAGAGGTAGAAGCAGAAACCAGCCATAACGGCCGAGATGAAGGCCAGCCAGGAGAGGTGATTCGGGTCGACGTTCTTCATCCTCTTGGCCAGTGGTAAAAGGACGGAATGGGCCTATTCCCGGAAGCTGTTCAAGACCATGGGATGTTAAATTTTAGAGAGGTTATAAAACTTGTTCTCGAAGATTCATATATATGAAAGGGACCAGTCGACGTCACCCGGTGCGAATCTCTCTCCCTTTCCCTTCAAGATCTTGAGTATGCAGTCTTTCACCGCCGGAGGATCCCTTTCAGTGGTGTCTATCTCATATACATCCGCCCCTTCCTCCAGTGACTCTTTGAGTATCACGTCCAGGGCCTCGGCCATTATGTTCTCCTCCACCTTAGCTCGATGCCAGTCCTTGGTTTTCAGCCTTTCCTTCAGTTCCCTGGGTGAACATCTGAGCACGATGATGAGAGGCACATCGAGGTAGTGGGAAAGATGACCCTCGACGATATCGAAAGACGGGTCTTTTTTTCTCAATTCCTCCCTCAGTTCGGCTAGATCGACTTCATAAGTGTCCCTGTCGGGATCTCTCTCTCCTCTCAGCCCGTTTTCCTGGATGAAGCCGTTGAGGTCCAAGACCTGATAGCCCTCTTCCCTCAGTTCCCTTGCAACAGTGGTTTTTCCCGTTCCTGGGGTTCCAGTTAGCGCGGCTTTTCTCATATGATCTATCGATTCTGACCGCCTTATTTCAATTTTGTTTTTACTTTTACCCCTCCCTCATCACCCTATCTATAAATAATCAAGTATGTATGATATCGCAAGGATGGATGAAGATAGCGAGGACAAGAAGATAGATAGTAAGATATACTCCATCACCGACCTGAACCTGTATGTCAAATCACTTCTCAGGAGCGATGACGAACTGCAGAACATATGGGTCAAAGGCGAGATATCGAATTTCACTCATCATGAAGAGAGGCACATGTACTTCGTTTTGAAGGATGAGAACAGTGAGATAAGCTGTGCCATGTTCAAAGCCGACAATGAGGAGATAGATTTCGAACCTGAAGAGGGTATGGAGATACTGTGCAGGGGGAATGTGAGTCTGTACACCGCCAGAGGTCAGTACCAATTGGTGATAAAGGAGATGTATCCTGGGGGGTTAGGAAAGTTGTACCTCGCATACCAGCAGCTGAAGGAAAAATTGGAGGAGGAGGGACTCTTTGAAGACGAGCATAAAAAAGAGATACCCTATCTTCCGAAGAAGGTGGGGATCGTAACGTCCCTTGAAGGGGCCGCCCTGAGGGACATATTGTCCATCTTGCGGGAAAGATTTCCAGGCATAGAGGTGCTCATCCACTCGGTTCCGGTGCAGGGGGAGGGAGCATGTGACGAGATAGCAGAGGGGATAAAGAAGATGGACGATACGGATATAGATGTCCTGATAGTCGGAAGAGGTGGGGGGTCTATAGAGGATCTCTGGAACTTCAACGAAGAGATCGTAGCCCGGACCATATTCGATGCAAAGACACCTATAATCTCGGCGGTGGGCCACGAGACCGACTTTTTGATCTCGGATTTCGTGGCTGACGAAAGGGGCCCGACACCATCTGCCGCTGCGGAGATGGTCGTACCTTTAAAAGATGAACTGGTCAGGAGATTGAGGGAACAAAGAAGAAGGGCGGGCACGGCACTGAAGAGCATGCTGTCCGTTCTGAGGGAGAGGTTGGACAACCTCTCAACAACACCCATATTTAGGGATCCCGAGCTACTACTAGAAGAAAGATACCAGCGGTTAGACGAGAACAGAGAGGAACTTTTCAGGAGCCTGGAAAGATACATCAGGGAGAACTCCCAGAGGTTGAAGAATCAGAAGGAAAGGCTGCATGCACTGGGCCCCGAGAGGGTCTTAGAGAGAGGATATTCGATCTTGATGAACGAGGGAGGGGAGATCATCCGGAGTGTTGAGGAAGTCGATGAAGGTAAGACCATTCTCTCAAAGTTATCAGACGGAGAGCTCAAGGCAGAAGTAAAGGAGGTAGATATATGTCAGAAGAAAAAGAAAGGATAGAAGAAAAGACGGATGAAAACATGGATGGTCTGGATTTCGAAGAAGCATTGGATCGACTGGAAGAGATAAACAACAGGTTGGAGAAGAACAAGGTTTCCCTTGAAAAGGCTATAGAGCTGTATGAAGAAGGGATGAAACTCATCGAACATTGTTCAGACAGGTTGGAAGAGGCCGAGGGCGAGATCAAGAAACTGACGGATGGAGAGGAGGTAGACATCGGTGATAGATTGGACATATAGGAAAGATCCATAAGAAAATACCATCTATACTTGTATACTACCCCAAATTTTATTTAATAATTTTCCCCATATACCAATAGAACACAAATCGGGGCCGATGAAGGGTGATGATATCAGGAGATAGAGAGGGAAAAGTATGTCCGAAGAAGAGGAAAAGACGATAGAGGAACTGAAGGAGGAATTTGAAGGTTCCCAATCCATTGACAGGGACGACATGAAAAAAAATCTAAAGGTCATCAGCAACCCTGAGGCCATAAAAGTAGGGATGGAGAAGAATAGGGAGAAGATATTGGAGCTCCTGAAGATAAATGACATGACCATCTCCCAGATATCGGAGGCCTTGGGAAGGGACCAATCTACCATCTATAGGCATGTAAGGAAACTAGAGGAGGCCGGTTTTGTGGAGATATGCGGCGAGAGGAGAGAACATCATATCCCGGAGAGGGTCTACGGGAGGACAGCGGATTTTTACCTTCTAGCTCCCGACTCGATGCAGGCGGATATACCGGAGAACGCTGGAGTCCACTGGAACGAGGAGAACGCGGAGATGACTATCAGGAATCTATGTAATCTTGGAATAGATTGTGAAGATTTAGACGGAACAGTAGAGAAAACGGTTAACGTATTTAAGAACCTTCATAAGGATTTTAGTAATTTTGTTCAAGAAAAAAAAGATGAAGAACTTTATCACGTTGATTTCTTCGGTATACTCCGGATGAAGCTCCTCTATCTGCTCATCGAGATGGAGAATGACCCGGATTTCTGTGAAAGGATCGAAGAGATAACATCTAACTTCGATTACATTAATGAAGAATAAATCCGCTTGAAGGGTTGAATTATTTCCGAAAATTTATTTACCCACCCCCGTCCCTATCATGTTCAATGAAGAAAGAGGTCCAGGTTGTCAGAGACCCTGAGGCGGTCAAGTTAGCAATCGAAGATACGAGGAACAACATCCTTTCGCTTCTTAGAGTCAACGATATGACTATCTCACAGTTGGCTGACGCTCTCAGCAAGGACCAGTCTACGATATACCGGCATATCAAGAAACTGGAGGACGCAGGCTTCGTCCAGATCACCGGCAAAAGAAAGGAGCACCATATCCCGGAGAAACTGTTCGGTAGGACGGCAAATGTATTTTTCTTGACCCCCAGTTCTTTAGACGTGGAAACTTCGTCTTTGAGAGAGGGATGGCATGAAGAACACGCTGAAGCTGCTCTAAATATACTCAAGAGGGCCGGATACGATATCGACGGTATGGAAGAGGCAATAGAGGACACCAGTGAGATATTCATCAAACTTCAGGACCTGGTCAGTGAAACTGTTGAGAAGCCTGATGAACTCGAAGACGTCAGCATGTACACCATGCGAAGACTCGACGTCCTGCTTACCCTCCTAGAGATGAAGAAGGACGATGGATTCAAGGAGAAAATCGATGACCTGCTCGACCAGTTCGAAGATCCGTGATATGTATCATCCGTAAAAAAACTATTATAGTATTATCTTTTTAGGCCCGTAATGTAACTTATTGGCCGTGGTGGTGTAGCT
>JAHENW010000157.1 GCA_018610025.1 Thermoplasmatota archaeon | reverse complement strand
TGCTGGCCCGGTTGAACAGGTATTGGTTCTTCAACAGGATCGACACCTGCGAAGTCCCGGGCTATCTGTCTTATGCCTGGCAATCTCTCTTTAATCTTTTCTTTTCCTAAATGTCTGAGATCAAGATGAACATATTCGTCTTCGAAAGCTCTTCCTTCCTCAGCCTCAGTGATTATCGCTCTCGCCACTATATCTCTAGGAGCTAGTTCCATCGCCTCCGGAGCGTAGTCATTCATGAACCTTTCTCCCTCATTATTTTTCAAATGACCTCCTTCGCCTCTCGCTCCCTCCGTTATAAGGATATTCGAGCCGTAAAGAGTCGTGGGATGAAATTGTATGAATTCCATATCTTCAAGGGGTACTCCTGCCCCATATGCTAGGAAAGCACCATCCCCAGTATTTATCAGAGCGTTTGTCGATCTATTGTATATCCGGCCGTAACCGCCGGTAGCGAGAACGACTACATCGGAGGAAAAACCCACAAGTTCTCCGTTTTCGATATCCCAAGCTATCAAACCTTGGATCTCCTGGTTTTTAGTAACTAGAGATGTAACGAAATACTCGTTGTAGAAATCAAGGCTCTCGGCAACGGTCTGCTCGTAAAGGGTGTTCAAAAGATTGTGTCCCGTCCTATCAGCTGCATAGCAGGTCCTAGGAACACCCGCCCCTCCGAAAGGCCGTTGAGCTATCTTTCCATCTTCCAGTCGGGAAAAAACAGTGCCCATATGTTCCAGTTCAAGAACGACATCTGGTGCCTCCTTACACATCACTTCAACCGCATCTTGATCTGCTAGATAATCCGAACCTTTGACTGTATCGAAGGCGTGATCTTCCCACCTGTCATCTTTAGCTTCAAGAACGTTTCCTAGTGATGCGTTGATACCTCCCTGGGCCGCAACGCTGTGTGAACGCAGTGGATGAACTTTTGAAAGGACAGCTACATCCGCTCCTTTTTTACCCGCTGCTAGTGCTGCTCTCAATCCGGATAACCCACCACCTATGATCAATACTTCATGTTTTTTGATTTCTGATTTTTCCATCTATCCTCACCAATCTACCTTAACTATGAGGAGAAAAAGAAAATAAAAAGATTAGGGTGTTATCTTCTACGAAACAGTTAGACTCCATGCATCTCACGCAAATAAGAAAAAAGATAAAGGGTTTTTGAGTGAAATTGTTGTTCCTATTTCAGCGATTAAAGTTCTATAGTCTTCGTTTGCTGTGTGGTATTCCCTTCAGCGTCGGTTACTGTTAGGACGATATCGTATGTTCCGCCACTGCTACGATCCCTAAGGCTGTCCGCACCACTCGCGGAATCACCGCTAACAGAATTAGTTACTGAATCAACAACTTTTCCATTCGAATCAACCATCTCTATTTTGACTGAATCTAAGTCGCCATCGCTATCGGAAACTCCCCAATCGACTTCAACCTTAGACCATTGAGGATTACTTTGATCCGTGAGCTGGAACGTATTTATTTCTGGTGCGCTAGATCCACTTGTTCCATTGATTGTGAACTGATTACTCACGTCTTCACCGCTCAATCCATTGTCGTCATTTACGGTAGCTCTAATTCTCGCCTGGCTCGAATCTTCATCTGGTACTGTCCAATTATAACTACCGTCATCTGCGGTGCCCTGGACTATCGAACTATACGAAGCTCCGTCATCGACACTGTATTCCAGATCGACTCCTGTTATGGTTCCATCTCCAGATGTCGTATCCCAAGTGATCTCTTCAACCTCTCCAGCATTCCAGGTTTCTCCACCTGAGGGTCTAGTGATAGTTATCGATGGTGGGGTTGTACCTTCTATCGTGAAGGTATTCTGGCTTTGATCCGATGAGGTCGCACCATTAGTATCCGTAACGTCAGCTCTCACCAAGCAGTCAGTGCTCGCGTCGTCCGGGACGGTCCAATCGTATGAATTTGGATTCGCTTGACCAGCTAAACCTGTATCTATGGCGTTCCAACTACCTCCTCCATCGGTGGAGTAATACAAATCAACGGTAAGATCAGTATTCGCATCCTCATTATCGCTCATGTTCCA
Source organism: Thermoplasmatota archaeon (assembly GCA_018610025.1). Lineage (GTDB taxonomy): Archaea > Thermoplasmatota > Thermoplasmata > Halarchaeoplasmatales > Halarchaeoplasmataceae > JAHENW01. The sequence goes on along the minus strand of JAHENW010000157.1, from coordinate 996 downwards.
CCAGATAGTCTCTACGTCTCCCGCTTTGAAAGTCTCTCCTCCGTCGGGTCTTGTTAGATCAACACTAGGTGCTGTGTTGTCACTACTAGAGCCCTCGACCGCATTGTACATAACTAGAGAATAGTCCTGATTTGCGGTTCCGTCATTATTCGCATCTGACGGGACATTTTGTCCGATGACCCTTACTGTGTATGTACCGGTCTCCATATCGTCTGTATGGAGGTTGATATTTTCTACGTTATTCGTATCATCCCAACCATCACCACTATCATCGAAAGTATCATAAGTGCCTTCACCTGAAACTGACCAGCTTTCCAAGAGATTGTTACCTCTATAAACTGCTCCGCTAGGTGAAACTACTTCTAGGTTGAGATCGTTCTGTAAAGTATCTGTGGATCCAGCAGCTGCCTCGTCATCTGTCCAGGTAAGGGTTATATTGAGTGGAACTGAAGAATCATCGTATTCTATCGAATATTCATCGACGTCGCCTGTCGTGAGAAGAGAGGTCTGATCCTCCAACATCATATTCGCAGGAGCGTCGACGATCGAAGGTAGGTTAACCAATCCCCAACCTTCGTCCTGATTCGGGATATATGGGCTGTTCTCACCTGTATTTGATTGCGTGTTCGCTAGAGAATACGCATTATTTATCAACAACGCCTTTACCATCGCGGGGCTGGGTCTTACTCCATACTGTTGTTCATACCAATCTACAACAACACCAGCTGCACCGGCGGTCGCAGGATTGGCCATGGAAGTACCTGACATAGTCTGATAAGGATAGTCGCCAGTTGTTGTAGGTGCAGTAGAATAGATGCCTTCACCAGGTGCCATCACGTCGGGCTTTACACGATTGTCCTCTGTCCAACCTCTTGAGCTGAAATCTGAAACTGCCTCGGGATCAGTAACACCTTCATTTGGATTGTAATTTTGGACAGATCCTACTGTGATCACGTTCTTTCCGTTACCCGGGCTGCCTATCGTTTCGTATCCACC
>JAHENW010000156.1 GCA_018610025.1 Thermoplasmatota archaeon | reverse complement strand
TGCTGGGCTGACTGGTGTGGGCCCTGCAAGATGCTTGAGCCCATAATAGAGAAACTGGCCGACGAGATGTCCGGTGAGGTAGCCTTCGGGAAGCTTGATGTAGATGAGAACGGGGGCAAGAGTGGTGAGTACGGTGTGACATCCATCCCGACCTTGCTGGTGTTCAAGGACGGCGAACTTGTGGACCAGATGATAGGTGCTCTGCCAAAGGAGGCCTTGAAAGAGAGTTTAGAAAAACATACGTAACTCCTTTCTTTCTACCTTTTTTCTTATTTTTCATCCCCCGACCGTAATCTACTTATCTCCTTTCTTTATACTGCAAAATGGGGAAATATATGACTGTTAAGGTTGGAATAAACGGCTACGGAACGGTCGGGAAAAGAGTCGCGGATGCAATATCTCTTCAGGACGACATGGAGATCGTAGGTGTGGCCAAGAGGAGTCCTACCTACGGCGCTGAGATGGCCGTAGAGAAGGGCTATCCATTCTACGCTGCATCGGACAAATATCTGGACGAGTTCGACAGAAAGGATATCCCTGTTGAAGGGATGCTTGAAGACCTGTTGGACGAGGCGGAGATAATCATCGACGGAACGCCTAAGAAGTCCGGCTATAAACCGATGTACGAGAAAGCGGGCGTCAAGGCTATCTGGCAGGGCGGCGAAGACCACGAAATGACCGGCCTGTCCTTCAACTCCATGGCCAACTTTGATGAAGCCCTGGGAGCCGATTATCTCAGGGTCGTCTCGTGTAATACGACCGGCCTGTTAAGAACGCTCTATCCCATCCACAGGGATATAGGGCTAGAGAGGTGCACTGCGGTGATGATAAGAAGAGGAGCTGACCCGTGGGACACCAGCAGGGGACCGATAAACTCCATAAACCCCGTGTTAAACATACCCTCGCACCACGGTCCCGACGTCCAGAGTGTGGTCCCCGGGATCAATATACAGACCACGGCCGTTAAAGTTCCGACTACAATAATGCACCTGCACAGTGTAACGGTGGATCTGAAAAAAGATGTAGATACCGACGAGATCTTGAGGACATGGGATGAGACCCCTAGGATAAAGTTCTTCAACGAGTCCATGGGCGTCGATTCCACCGCTAAAGTTATGGAATGGGCAAGAGACAGAAGTAATGACAGGGCTGATCTGAACGAGATCGCTGTTTGGAACGATGCGGTGAAGGTGGAAGACGGCGTACTTTACTACTATCAGGCCATACATCAAGAGAGTGATATAGTGCCGGAAAATATCGATGCCATCCGGGCCATGACCGAACTCGAAGAAGACAAGATGAAGAGCATCCGTAAGACGAACGAAGGCATGGGTATAGAGTAGAGAGATAAAAAGGAGATATATCATGTTAGTCTGTCCACTAGATTATAGATACGGCCGTGAAGAGATGAAGTCGATCCTCAGTAAAGAGAATAAGACCCAGAAGCTGCTTGACGTGGAGGCCGCACTGGCCAGGGCCCACGCTCGAGCGGGGAACATACCTGAAGAAGCGGCGGAGACCATAACGAAAAATGCCACTACAGAAAAGGTAGATTGGGAGGAAGTCGAGCGGGTGGAAAGGGAGGAGACGAAGCACGACATAATGGCTTTGGTCAAGGTTCTAGGAAGGTACTGCGGCGATGCCGAGAAGTATATACATTTTGGGGCCACTTCCAACGATATAATCGATACCGGCATGGCCCTGCAGCTGAAGGAGGCCCTTGAAGTCATCATCGATGACCTTGAGAGCCTGAGAAACACACTGGCTGAGCGCGCTGAAGAGCACAAGGATACGGTGATGATAGGCAGGACCCACGGGCAGCACGGCGTACCCATGACCTTTGGTTTGAAACTGGCCGTTTATACGAAAGAAGTGGACAGGCATCTTGAACGGATCAAAGAGGCATATAACAGGGTTACAGTGGGGAAGATGAGCGGCGCCATCGGTACCGGCGCTTCCCTAGGTGACGATGCCAAGGAGATACAGAAGATGGTGATGGACGACCTGGGCCTGGGTATCGATGAGGCAACGGGCCAGATAGTTGGCAGAGACCGCTATACGGAACTCGTGTCTCATATATGCAACATATCGGCCTCGCTGCAGAAGTTCGCCACTGAGATCAGAAACCTGCAGCGGCCGGAGATAATGGAGGCCGCCGAGAGTTTTGAGGAGGAGAAGCAGGTGGGCAGTTCTACCATGGCCCATAAGAAGAATCCCATACTAGCGGAGAATATATGCGGTTTGGCTCGTACACTCAGAGGGTTCATGGGACCGACCTTTGAGAATATGGTGCTCTGGCACGAGAGGGACCTGACCAACTCGTCATCAGAGCGCATAACGCTGTCCCATACCTTGGTCCTCATAGACGATATAATCGCAAAAACAGATAAGCTTTTCAGGGACCTGGAGGTCTTCCCGGAGAACATGAAGGACAATATCGAGTTGAGTCAAGGGTTGGTCATGGGCGAGGCGGTGATGATGAAGTTAGCCGAGAAAGGTATGAGCAGGCAGGAGGCCCACGAGCTGGTAAGGGAATCCTCCATGCAGGCACGGGCCGAAGAGATACCCTTGATCGATGTGTTAAAAGATAAAGAAAAGGTCATAGAATATATCTCTCAGGAGAAATTGAAAGAGACCCTGGATCCCGAGAGTTACTTGGGCAGGTCCAAGGAGATAGTTGAAGAGGTTATCAGGGGAGAATAAAACTCCCTGTCTTACCCTTTATTTGCCTTGGCCTTTTTCTTTCTAGCCCTTCCCTTCAATTTGACCTTCTTGTAGAGTAATTTCTCTATCGATTCCGCGACGAAGAGCTGGCGCTTGTAGTAATCCATCTTCCTCTTCATCTTCAGCTGGGCGTTCACCTCGACCCCGATGAGAGCGTTCCTGAGTTCGTCGCTGGCCTCCACCTCTTGAACGTCCTCGATCAGATAGGGGAACATTTCTGGATCATCCAAGGCTTCAGCGATGGGCAGCCATTCCTCATCGAACTCCTCTCCCCCTTCCTCTCCCCCCAGCAGTTCTACTAGTTCCTCTGAGAATTCCTCTCCGTGGACTTCTATTTTTCGTGTCATGGTTTTAAAGATAATTAGGGACTAGGATTTTATTTTTACCCCTACTCGACCACTTCTCCGTCCTGCAGTATCCTTTTGACCCTATCGGGCAGCCCGGCCTTCTCTATCTTCTTTAAAACTTCTTCGAGTTCGTAATCCGTCCTTCGGAAGTGAAAATCGCCGTCCTCGAAGATCACATACGAGGCGCGCTAACCACCGTCTCTGGGCTGTCCAACCCTCCCTGGATTGATGTACCTTTTTCCTTTAACACACTTATCCATGGGCAGGTGGGTGTGGTCCAACAAAACCTTCTTCTTATCGACATTAGAGAAAATTGAGAATTTATCTTCATGTGTATCCGGCTTTATGTAATCGAAAAGGCCCTCTGGGGTGGCGTGGGTCATGAAGAAGTCCTGATATGTGTTGTTCATGGGAAGGTCTTTAAGGAAACGCGTGGACTCCTGGCTTATGACTTCTTTCGTGTACTTCCTGGTCTTCTTGGAAAGTTCCTTTATCTCGTATCCACATCCACAGTCCACTCCCAAGGCGACGGCGTTGTCGTGGCTCCCCCTGACAGTCATCACATCTTCTCTGTTCATTCTATTTATGACTTCCTCAGGGGATGGACCGTAATACACCAGATCTCCCAGACAGAGTATATGATCCCAGTTTTCCGAGGATAGCACCCTATCCAATGCCTCGTAATTGCCGTGTATATCGGAGATAACAAGGATGTCATACTCTCATCTCGAGATAAAAAAAATAAGAATTGAAAAAAGAGGTTGGAGGTCAGTCTTCCTCTTCTTCTTCCTCCTCTTTTTCTTCTTTCTCCTCTTCCAAAACGGTCTTTCTACCCAGGTCTAGTTCTCCGCCGACGTCCTCTTCGACTTCTTCCAAGACCTCTTTGGCGTCTTTCTCCGCTTCCTTCCTTATCTGCTCTCTGTCCTTACCGCCTTCTTTCTTAACTTCTTTCTCTATCTGGGTTATCTTCTCTTCCATCTCTGAACGACCTGGGATATCACCCAGTATGTTCTCCGCTTTGCCGATTATGTCCTCCAGTTTATCGATATCCTGCGGCTCCCTACTGGGCACCTGTCGGGAAGCTCCTAGGTACTCGGAAGCTCCTTCCATGAGTCTTGTGACCTCGAATGGGAACAGTATCTTGGTCGCTTTTCCTTTAGCCATGCTCTTGAGGGTGTCTAGTGAAAGGTACGTGAGTGCCTTCTCGTCTAGAGTGTTCGCTCCTAGAGACAGTATCCTGAGGCGCTGACCCTGACCCTGGGCGGTGAGTATCTTCGCCATCCGGATACCTTCAGCGGTGAGTATCTTCTTCTGCCGGGTACCTTCGGCGTTGAGTATCTTCGACCTCCTGTTACCTTCTGCTTTCAGTATAGCTGAGCGCTTCTTACCGTCGGCTCTCAGTATGGCAGCTCTCCTTTCCCTCTCGGCGGCGGTCTGCTCTTCCATCGCCTGCTTCACGGTACCAACCGGGTCTACCTCTCTGATCTCGACGGATTCGACTCGGACTCCCCACGCATCGGTGGCTTCATCCAGAACTTCTCTCAGGTGCGCGTTTATGCGCTCCCTGTTATAGAGAATCTCGTCCAGCTCCATGTCACCTATGACCGACCTGAGCGTGGTCTGGGCCAGATTGATGGTGGCCGCCTTATAGTTGGTGACCTCGAAGTACGCCTTCTCGACGTCCACCACTTTGATGTAGATTATAGCGTCCACGTTGGTGGGCGAATTGTCCTTGGTGATCACTTCCTGTCTGGGAACGTCCAGAACTTGAGTCCTGAGATCGAGCTTGATTACTTTAGAGATGTACGGTGCCACCGTGTTCACACCTGGATCCAGCGTTCGTTTGTAATTCCCGAGTCTGATATAGATGCCCTGTTCATAGGGCTGGATTATCCAGAAGGCAGTTCTAGCCCCTACGATGGCGGCTATAGCTGCCACTATCGTTATCAGCAATATCAATCCTAAACTCGCTCCTTCCGTTATAGCTAATTCTAACATCTGATTCTCACCTATCTTTTCTTTTCTCTAACTACGACATGTACCCCCTTGCTTTCAGTGACCACCACCCAGGTCCCTTCCTCTATCTCCTTGTCAGCGGTAGCGCTCCACATCTGGTTATCTATCTTAACCTTCCCCTGAAGTTCGTCCCGAACCACTTTATTTATCACTTTGCCTTCCTTCCCCACCAAGGATGAACTCATGGTGGTTGTGGGCTTGGTAGGGGGCGATATCTTCTGATAGAATTTTATGGAGGCGAAGGTCAGTGGTATTATTATCAGAACCACTATAAGGGGCGTCCAAAGGGAATACAACATCTGCGGAAATGCCAGGGCTATCAACCCCAGGACCAAGAACACCCCTCCAGGTATGGCTACGAAGAATCCTGGTACCGCTGCCTCTGCTATCAGGAGTAGGATCCCAACTATTATCAATATCAACCCTAAAGTTATGTCCATCTTATTATGGAAGTTGTGAGTGAATATTTTTATTTTTCCCTCCTCTCTCTCAGTTAAACGGGCGAAGGTAGTAATATTCAAATATGTACCCCCTTTTGGGATTAAACGTGATAAGATGCCCATGGACTTAGATATGTCAAACCTACGTCACGGTTCAGAGTTGGTCAAGAGAGGATTCGCCCGCATGCAGAAGGGAGGGGTGATAATGGATGTAACGGATGCCGAGGAGGCCAAGATAGCCGAAGAGGCCGGCGCCGTTTCTGTCATGGCGCTGGAGAGAGTGCCGGCGGATATCCGGAAAGCTGGTGGAGTGGCTAGGATGGCCGATCCTAAAAAGATAAAGGAGATCATGGATGCCGTAGATATACCCGTCATGGCCAAGTGCCGCATCGGTCACTTCTCGGAAGCGCAGGTTTTGGAGTCGCTGGAAGTCGATATGATAGACGAGTCAGAAGTCCTCACGCCCGCTGACCCGTTTTATCACGTGGGAAAGGAAGATTTCGACGTGCCCTTCGTCGCGGGCTGCAGGGATCTGGGT
>JAHENW010000155.1 GCA_018610025.1 Thermoplasmatota archaeon | reverse complement strand
TAAACTGTGACGAGGGTCGTGTAAGAAGACCGCTGCTAGTGGTTGAAGACGGCAGTCTGAACCTGGACTACGAGATGCTGGAGAAACTTCAGGAAGGAAAGATAGGGCTTCAGACGCTCTTTGAGGAAAGGGTGATGGAATGGATCGACGCCGAAGAGGAGGAGAACGCGTATACAGCGGTATATCCCTTCGATATCCCTTCACTGTGCGACGAATGCAACGAACCCATCTCAGAATCGAATATAATCTGGAAGAATGTTGGAGAGGATAGCGATGTCGCCAAGCTCGAGTGTAAGAAGTGTGGGGAGATCATCGAAAGAGAGAAACTGCTGGAGGAAGACCATACCCACCTTGAGGTCGATCCCGTGCTGATACTTGGAACTTCAACGGGACTGGTACCCTATGCGGAACACAATGCATCTCCAAGATGTTCCATGGGTGCCAACATGATGAAACAGTCCCTAGGGCTCCCTGCAGCGAACTATCGAAAGAGGCCGGATACTAGGGAGCACCTTATGCATTATCCTCAGTTACCTCTTTTGCAGACCAAAACCATGGACATGGTCCATTTCAACGATAGACCTGCCGGACAGAACTTCGTCGTTGCGGTGATGTCCTATCATGGCTACAACATGGAGGACGCCATAGTGATGAATAGAGCCGCCATAGATCGTGGGCTAGCTCGTTCGACCTTCTTCAGGACATACACCACCGAAGAAAGAAGATATCCCGGTGGTCAGGAGGACCACTTCGAGATACCAGACCCGGATGTCAGAGGGGCTAGAAGTGATGAGCTTTACAATAATCTTGACGAAGATGGATTGATCAGGCCTGAGGTGAAAGCCGACGGCGGAGACGTGCTGGTAGGAAAGACCTCACCGCCCCGTTTCCTTGAAGAAGATACCGACCTGATGGCACCTCAGAAGAGAAGAGAGACATCGAAGATCGTCAGGCCCAGGGAATCAGGCTGGGTCGATTCAGTGATGCTCACAGAGTCCGAAGACGGGAGCAGACTCGTGAAGGCGAAAGTACGGGACGAGAGGATCCCTGAGCTGGGAGATAAGTTCGCCTCTAGGCACGGTCAGAAGGGTGTTATAGGAAAACTCGTGGATCCCGAGGATCTGCCCTTCACGGAGAACGGACTCGTTCCGGACCTGATCTTGAACCCCCACGCGATACCCTCCCGGATGACGGTGGGACACGTGATGGAGATGGCGGTGGGCAAATTGGGCTCCATAGAGGGTAGATCCGTCGATGGAACTCCCTTTGGAGGAGAGACAGAAGAGGCCCTGAGAGAGGGTCTCAAAGAGGCTGGATTCAAGCCCAACGGTACGGAGATATTCTACGACGGAAGGACGGGGAAGATGATGCAGGCCGAGATATTTACTGGTGTCATATATTATCAAAAACTACATCACATGGTATCTGGTAAATTGCACATGCGGTCTAGAGGACCAGTTCAGATCCTAACAAGGCAGCCCACCGAAGGACGTTCGAGACAGGGCGGTCTGCGTTTCGGAGAGATGGAGAGAGATTGTCTCATCGGACACGGCGCGGCCATGGTCATAAAAGATAGATTGTTGGACCAATCTGATGGTACCACCGAATACGTCTGCGGTAATCCAGACTGCGGCCATATAGCCATGCAGGACGCCAACGGTGAACTGCGCTGCCCCGTGTGTGGAGAGAAATCCAACGTACATCAAATCCAGACCAGCTATGCATTCAAACTTCTCATGGACGAGTTGAGATCACTTGGAGTTGTCATGAGGCTTCAACTGGAGGATCAAAAATGAATCAGAACAAAGGCGTCTCTAAGAGGATCGGAAGCATCCAGTTCGCCTATATGTCGCCGGAGGAGATAAGAAATCTATCATCTACCAAGATAATCACTCCCGACACTTACGATGATGATGGCTTCCCCATAGAGATGGGCCTGATGGATACCCACCTAGGGGTCATCGAGCCGGGATTGAGATGTAAAACCTGCGGTGGCAGGGTCGATCAGTGTTCTGGGCATTTTGGACACATTGAACTGGCCATGCCCGTGATCCATGTAGGATACGTCAAGGAGATCAAGAAATTACTGAGGAGTACATGCAGGGAATGCGGTCATGTACTGGCTGAAGAGGAGAAGAAGGAGGAATACGTCGAAAAGATCAGTCAGACTAGAGAGATGGGAGGCGATCTTCTGGACGTGAGGTCCATAGCGAAGGAATTCAGCAAGAAGGCCAGGAAGAACAAGGTGTGTCCCCACTGCAAAGCGGAACAGAGGAAGATAAAGTTGGATAAGCCCACTACATTCCGGGAAGATAACACGAAGCTCACACCTAAAGAAGTCAGGGCTAGGTTGGAACGGATCCCGGACAAAGACCTTTGGCCCTTGGGCATCAATCCTGAGATTACGAGACCGGAATGGATGGTCCTTTCAGTGCTTTTGGTACCTCCAGTCACGGTCCGCCCTTCTATCACGCTGGAATCCGGCGATCGATCAGAGGACGACCTTACCCATAAATTGGTCGATATACTGCGGATCAACCAGAGGTTGAGGGAGAACAGGGACGTCGGTTCACCCCAGCTCATCGTTGAAGATCTGTGGGATCTTTTACAATATCACATAACTACGTACTTCGATAACCAGACCTCCGGTATACCGCCGGCTAGACATCGGAGCGGTCGAACACTGAAAACGCTCATCCAGCGTTTGAAGGGCAAGGAAGGAAGGTTCCGACAGAATCTGAGCGGTAAAAGGGTCAACTTCTCGTCTAGGACCGTTATCTCCCCTGATCCTTGGCTCTCGATTAATGAAGTGGGGGTTCCAGAGAGGGCCGCTAGGGAATTGACCGTTCCTCTCAAGGTCACACCCTACAATATAGAGGACGTAAAGGAGATGGTCGAGAGGGGTGAGAAGCCCCGCGAGAGGGGAAAATATCTTCCAGGGGTAAACTACGTTATCAGGCCAGACGGCCGGAGGATAAGGGTCACGGACAAGAACGCGGAGAATGTAGCGGAGAAATTGGAGGTCGGATTCACCGTTGAAAGGGAACTGAAGGACGGAGATATAGTACTGTTCAATCGACAGCCGTCGCTCCACCGTATGTCCATGATGGCTCACGAGGTGAAGGTCACTCCAGGAAAAACGTTACGACTGAATCTAGCGGTATGCCCGCCCTCTACTGCCGATTTCGACGGGGACGAGATGAACCTTCATATACTCCAGAGCGAAGAGGCTAGGGCCGAAGCAAAGGTGATAATGAAGGTCCAGGAACAAATACTCTCGCCCAGATTTGGCGGCCCGATAATAGGAGCTATACAGGACCATATCAGTGGACTGTTCTTCCTCACGCATAACAATCCAACTTTCAGTAGAAGAGAGGTAGTAGGTATCTTCTCGAACCTTGTCACTGACAGTCTACCAAAGTCCGTAGAGGAGGACGGTGAGAAGATCTGGAAGGGCAAAGACATCTTCAGCCACTTCTTACCGGACGACCTCAACATGGAGTTCCAGGCCTCCATATGTGAGAAGTGTGATACCTGTGATGAGAAGGATTGTGATGTAGATGCGTTCGTTTCTATCGAAGAAGGAGAGCTGGTCAGCGGTACCATCGATGAAAACGGTGTGAGCCCATTCACTGGAGAGGTCGTAGATAAGATAGCTCGGGATTACGGCACTGATAGGGCGAGGGAGTTCATCGATAAGGTGACCAAGATCGCCCTGGGCGTAATATCCATACGAGGCTTCACCACCAGTATAGAGGACGAGGACATCCCGGAAGAGGCCCAGAAGCAGATAAATAAAGTTCTGAACAATGCGGAAGAGAAGGTAAAAGGACTCGTGAAGGCCTACCACGATGGGGAATTAGAACAACTGCCCGGCCGTGGGCTTGAAGAAACGCTGGAGGTTAGAGTGATGAAAGAGCTGGGCAAGGCTAGAGATGAAGCGGGTAGGATCGCTAGTAAGCATCTTGGCCTCGGAAATAATGCAGTGGTCATGGCTCGAACTGGTGCCAGGGCTTCCATGCTGAGCCTTACCCAGATGGCCGGTGCCCTGGGACAGCAGGCCATACGAGGTGAAAGGCCGACAAGGGGATTCGAGGAAAGGACCCTATCTCATTTCAAGAAAGGTGAACTCGGAGCCGGTTCTAGAGGATTCGTAAAATCATCCTACAAAGACGGATTGGATCCTACTGAGTACTTCTTCCACAGTATGGGCGGTAGAGAGGGACTGGTAGATACTGCGGTACGAACGAGCCGTTCGGGGTACATGCAGCGGAGATTGATCAACGCCCTTGAAGACCTGATGGTATACGACGACGAGACGGTGAGAGATCCCTCAGATACGGTTGTCCAGTTCCAGTATGGTGAAGACGGCATAGATCCGATGAAGAGCGTTGGTGGAGATGCAGTGGATATGGACGACGTGATGATCGAGTTGAAGTCCAAGAAAAAAGGGGGTGATTAGATATGGCAAAGAAGGACACTATAAACGCCCTGAAGAGAAGGGACGTGGAAACCGAGATAGCCGAAAAATTAGCCGATGAAGGATACCTTTTGGGTGACGTCAGAAGCGCCTCGATCGAAGAGCTATCCGAGTATATGAGTGAGGAAAAGGCCAAGGAAGTATTGGATAAGGTCGGAAGGAAGAAG
>JAHENW010000154.1 GCA_018610025.1 Thermoplasmatota archaeon | reverse complement strand
TACGATCCCGGCACTCCTGAGAATTATGTGAGAGAATGAAGAGATCCTTCCGAGGTGTTCCTCGTCACACAGTGACTGCATCCCGGCCTCCATGCTGATTCCCAGGACGGCGCTTCCTACGCCAAAGGTCAGTCCGAACAGCACGAAAGAGAAGATGAATGGGAGGAAAGAGAGTCCCAGGAAAGAGAGGCCGTAGAGCAAGGCGCCTAGTGAGACCAGGTATCGGTAAGATATCTTCTGGAAGTACTTTCCAGTTATGAATCCACCCACGAAAGAGCCGGCGAAGCCCGCCGAGCGGTAATATCCGTAGGGCAATCGGGTGGGGAAAAGTACGTCTGTGTATTCCAGTATGTATAAACTCAAGCCACTAGCGAGTGTTACGATCATGAAACTGCTTGTGAAGAGGAAGACCACCGTCCTTCTTTTTCTCAGATGCTCTATCGAAGCACGTATATCATCGATCATGCTGGGGGCGCCGTCTCCCCCGTTCATCTCCTCCTCTAGTGGTATAAAATATAGACATACAGCGTCCAACACCGATGTGATCGAATCCACAAGGAAGATGATCACGAATCCATACCAATCGATGAAGAAGACCGCCAGGGTCGGGGCAATGATGGCTCCGCTGGCTGTCACCATCCTCGTGACCGCGTTGGCGGTGGTTATTTCCCTCCTCTCCACTATCATGGGTAGTATCGCTTCATGAGACGAATATTTGAACAACCCGAGGGAGGTCAGTGAGACCGCTACCGCGATAATCGTGTACAGGTCCCTGCGAAATATGAGGACTAGGACCAGCAGGGCACCGGCCAACGAGGAATAGATATAGGACTTTCTCTTTCCGATCCTGTCCACGTAAACGCCGGCCACTAGACCGAACAGAAGGACGGGGATGATCCTGGCTATGCGGTAATAACTCACGTTCGCTATCGAACCTATATCTCCGAAGGCCAGTAGGATCATGGCGATAGAGGTCAGGGTCCCGCCGAATATCGAGAGAAATGACGTTGTATTGTACAGGGCGAAGTACTTTTTCTTTAACACCTGAAGGTACGTCACCTCTGAGCCGTCATCCTGCATGCCACTCCCTGCCATTTCTTTAATTTATTCTAGGGGGATAATGAATTAAGGGAGATAAAATTTTCGTATCCACCGATAACGTTTTATCCCAACTTTTTCATACAATCAATATGGAAATAGTACCCCTATCACATGAACATCACGAAGGTATAATTGAATTATCAAAAAAACTTCGTGTTAAGGAAGATGGAAGTGGCTGGTTTTTAGACGAAGCTACAAATGAAACGATACCAGTCGATATCAAGATACAAAGAGGATACGTTGCTTTAGAAGAAGATGATGTTGTAGGGTTCATAACTTACTTTTCTGAATACGGAGAACCTAAAATCGGTTGGATGGGCGTTCATCCAGAACATCACCGTGAGGGCATAGGGGAGGATTTGTTGAAAGAAGTGGAGGAGGACGTCAAAGAGGCCGGTGCAGATGAACTGTACGTGGAAACGCCTACGAAAGAGGAAGGCCTAGACTCGGATTACGAGAGAACGTATCTTTTCTACGAGAGCATGGGCTTCACTGTGAACAAAACCTTCGAGGGACAGAGCTGTGAGATGGTACTGCTGAAAAAAGAACTAGAGTGAAAGCTCATCTATCCTCTTTCAAATAATCTGCCAGTTTTTTATCTACGTCCTTGAGATGAAGTATCAGCCAGTCAAGAAGGAAGCGCTGTACTTCAAGTGCAAAAGATTCCGAGGCACCTTCCTCTTCAAGTTCCTCCTTGAGGTCGGCTACGACGTCGAAGAAGTCGGTGTGTTTCTTCTGATGTTCTTCCATCCCCGGGTAATCGTGTTCCTCCATGATCTCTTCTTCAGAGGAAAAATGGTACTCGGCGTACTCCTCCATAAAATTCAGCAGGTAGTTGAGCCTCTGTTCGCTTTTCCCCTCTTCTATGGCCTGGGCGAATTTCTCTGTACGGTTCATCAGTTCTTTGTGCTGTTCGTCTATCTCGTCGATACCTAAAGAATATTCTTCGTCCCAATCAACGGCCATCTTTTTCCTTCTACAATTCACCTATCAGCAGCATGGTATATAATAGTTAAGTAAGTAGAGATCTGATTGGATATTAGAAAGCTTCCCAAATAGTTATTACTGTGTTCCTTTTCAATGTTTTATAAAGGGAAGAAGTATGTTAGACGGACTTTTGGAAAAGAAGTTGGACGACCTGATAGGCCAGGACATATTGGTGGTCATGGACGACGGTCTAGGATTTTTGGGTGAACTCAAAGAATACGATAAGAAGACACTGATACTGACAAAGGTTCTCCAGACCCAGTTCGATGAGATAGACTGGAAGGAGATCCCGGGAGATTCTACGGATGTTAGGAAGAGGGATAGCAAGGAAAAGAAGGTCGGTTTCGCCAACTGGACCAGAGTGAATCTAAGAGAGGTATATGTCAGGGTGGAACACGTGACCAGGATATGGCCCTGGGTCGGAAAGGTCGAAGGTGAGACCAAAGAGGGTAAGAGACCTATCTACTACGAGAAGGAGTACCTGTAGGTAATCCATCCTCACGTCAAAGGATAATTATACTCATCACTTTTGCAAATATCACCATGCCCAGGAGTGCAAAGGGGTAGGTCGAGCCGTACCCCGCACCGACGTCCTCGGTACCTGTAGCCTCTATAGCGGCCCCCAACCCGGGTGTGGAGGTCATACCGCCGGTTATGGCGCCGGATGCGACGATCCAATCCAGCTCCCATACACCTCTTAGAAGTAATAGGCCTGCCGCGATGGTCCCCAACCCTACGATCAATGCGATGAATACCAGGACCACACCAGCACCCATAACCGCCTCGACGAACCCTGCCCCTGCCTCTATACCAACCACGGCTAAAAACAGTGCCAGGGTCAGGGATCTTATACCTGAAAGCACTTCATGGGACATCCTGGTTTTTATGGGCCCTATCTTCCCTACATATCCCACGGTCAGTGCCGCTGGAAGGACCCCGCCGGTTATCCCCAGGGTAACGGTGCCCATGGGCCCTAGAGGTATAGGTATCTCTCCAAGGATGCCGCCCAGGACGACGGCTAAGGCGAACCCACCGACACTGAACGTGACCGTGTCCTTGGTCAATTCCCTCTCTTCGTCGGATGCGGCCTCATCTATCCTTTTCTTGAATCTCTCCTTTTCCTCCTTCAGATCGATATCTCTTATCTTCGGCCAAAGCTCTTGAAAAACGATTACCATAACCACACCGAAGGGATATGCCACGGAGTGGCCTATGGTTATCTGGTTTCTAGCCGTCTCAGAGACCCCTTCGATATGTGCAGCGAGACCAGGTGAGCTGGTCAGAGCTCCGCTGAAGACCCCCTCGATGTACCTGGGATCCACGACTCCTGCACCACCCAATGTTTTTGCCCCTAAATAAGTCAATATGGCGGCAACTCCAGTCATCAAAAAACCGGCGACGATGAATTTGAAACCATGAGCCTTCACGACACCGCCTATATCCCTTGCAGCCATCAGACCCACGGCGGCTACGAAGAGGGCTAGTGATACGATAAAATATGTGTGAGGTACCGTCACCCCGAAGTGCCCAAAAACAAGTCCCGCGAAAAGGGCGCCGGATATCCCGAACCTGAAGCCTTTGAATTCTAACCGGCCTAGTAAAATACCGATGAACACGGCCAGGGATATCATCAGCAGGCTGTTTTCCAACAGCGATGATATGAATGCCACCTTTTCACCACTCTATGCCTAACATACCTCGTTCGCGTTTTTCTACGGGTTGTTGTATAAGTATTTTACTTCATCAAATCACGGGTAGGAACAAAATATCAATAAAGGAGTGCAACATTTTTATATCGAATTACTTTCCACTCATTCAAGGTTTATCCCTTACTTGGGGGTGAACCTGTGATCTAGATGGTATAGAAGGGTAATAATATGAGCGAAGAAGATGAGGAAGAAGCGACCGAAGAGTGTTATCCCGTGGAGACCAAGAACAAGGAGGGCAAGGTCTGTGTGATAACCGAGAGATGCAAGGGGTGTGGATTCTGCATAGAGTTCTGTCCAGTCGATGCGTTAGAGTACTCGGACGAGACCACGGAGAAGGGATATACCCCCCCGGAGATGACCGAGGACTGCGTACTATGTGGAAAATGTGAAAAGATATGTCCTGAATTCGCAATATACTTAGAAGAGGAAAGCCAGGAAGAAGAGGAAAAGAAAGAAAAGGAGGAAGACGAAGAGAGAGGTGAATGGATATGATGGAACCAGGAACTTACTTCATGGAAGGGAACACCGCCTGTGCGGAGGGCGCTATCGCCGCCGGCTGTACATTCTTTGCCGGTTATCCGATCACTCCAGCCTCGGAGATTCTAGAGAGGATCGCCGAGCGCTTTCCGGAGATACACGGCAGCACCCTCCAAATGGAGGACGAACTCGGGAGTATAGCTTCGGTTCTCGGGGCTGCCTGGGCGGGAAGGAAGGCCATGACCGCCACTTCTGGTCCGGGTTTCAGCCTGATGATGGAGAACTACGGCCTCGGGTTGATGACGGAGACACCATGCGTCATCGTCGACGTGATGAGGGGAGGTCCTTCTACGGGGTTACCAACCATGGTAGCCCAGGGTGATGTGAACCAAACGAGATGGGGTACTCATGGGGACGTGGGGGTCGTTGTCTATGCCCCCTCATCTCCGCAGGAGTTATTCGATTATACCATCCAGGCCTTCAATACAGCCGAGAAGTACAGGCTTCCGGTGGTTGTTCTGTCCGATGAGATGGTATCCCACATGACGGAGAAAGTGGAGGTCCCTCTAGAGGACGAAATAGAACTGGTGGATAGAAAAAAGCCAGAAGAACCGCCGGAGGACCATCTACCGTTCCGCCCAGATGACGATCTGGTCCCTCCCATGGCAAACGCTGGAGAAGGGTACTCGATACACGTTACTGGGCTGACGCACGACGAGAGAGGTCACCCCTCTGTTGACGAGGAAACACAGAACATGCTGGTCCCCAGATTGATCGACAAGATCAGGAAGAACGTAGACGATATATTGGAATACGAAGAGTACAAGACTGAAGACGCGGAAAAGGTGATCGTGGCCTACGGGAGCGTGTACCGGACGGCGGTAGAGGCAGTCGACATGGCCAGGGAGAAAGGGTACAAGGTAGGCCTCCTCAGGCCCAAGACCATATGGCCCTTCCCGGAGGAAAGGATATACGATCTAGCGAGGGAAGGTATAGATGATTTCATCGTAGCCGAGATAAACTTCGGTCAGGTGGTATACGAGGTGGAAAGAACAACTGGTGGAGCCGCCCAGACTCACCTTGTTCCCCGAATGGGAGGCAACATCCATACTCCAGAAGAGATAGTCGAGAGGATAGAGGCCATCGATCGTGGAGAGGTACCACCCTTCAAGGAGGGAGAAAGATGAGTATCAGGAGGAGCAGAGACTGGTTCTCTCCAGATTACCAGGAGCAGAGAGAAGAAGATGGAATCGGTCACGGCCTTCACCCACTGGACAATTATCTCAGGAAGGATAGGATACCCCATATCTGGTGCCCTGGATGTGGGCTTGGAGTAATCCTTAACTCCTACTTGAGGGCCTTGAAGAATTCAGAGATCTCACCGGAGGAGACAGCCATGATATCCGGTATAGGTTGTACCGGTAGGGCCGCCGGCTATGTTGACGTGGATTCGTTTCACGTTACTCACGGCCGCGCCATACCCTTCGCTACCGGGCTAAAGGTAGGCAACCGCGACCTGGTCACTACTGTTTTCAGCGGGGACGGTGACCTATTCGCCATCGGCGGCAATCATTTCATCCATGCCGCCAGGCGTAATGTGGATTTCAACGTGATCTGCGTGAACAATTTCAACTACGGCATGACCGGTGGACAAGCTGGTCCGACGACGCCCAAGGGTGCGGAGACTTCGACCACCCCGTGGGGCGGTTTCGAGCACCCATTCAACCTGCCTGCGGTATCGGCGGGGGCAGGAGCGGTCTACGTGGCTAGATGGACCTCCTACCATACCGATAAGATGATAGAGTCCCTGGAGGAGGCTCTCGATAAAGAAGGTTTCTGTTTCATCGAAGTCCTATCCCCATGCCCCACTGGTTATGGAAGAAAAGTCGGCCTAGGTACCGGCAAAGAGACGATGAAGCATTTCAAGGAGAACAGTAAACTCCAACCGGAGGCGGCCCCCTCTGAAGTGGCCTTGGATCCAAAAGACCCCGAAAGCGATATAATCATCGGTAATTTCGTGAACAGGGAGGCTCCCACTTATCAGGATACCCGGGGAAAGGTATTTGAGGAGGCCCGGGACAAACTGGGGGTGGAATGATGAGGAGGGAGCTACGTTTTTCAGGCTTCGGAGGCCAGGGCGTTATCTTGATGGGACACATATTCGGTAAAGCGGCGGTCCTAGACGGTAAAGATGTAACGTTGACCAAGAGCTACGGTCCAGAAGCGAGAGGAGGAGCCTGCAGCACCGATATAATAATCAGCGACCAGCGAGTCTACTATCCCCAGGTGAGAAATCCAGACGTACTCGTCTCCATGTCACAATCGGCATTAGACACCTATGAAAACAGTCTAGATGAGGACAGTGTGTTGATGATAGACACGGGTCTGGTGGAGTCTGATAGAAAGGGGACGGTCGGTCTGCCGGCCACGGAGATAGCCGAGGAAGAACTTGGTGTGAAGATGGTGGCCAATATCGTTATGCTGGGTTATTTTACAACTGAAACAGAGATGGTGTCTCCGGAGTCTATCAAAGAATCTATCAGAGAGCAAGTGCCCGAGGGTACCGAAGATAAGAACATCGAGGCATTCTGCCGAGGTTATGAGGAGGGCGATGAGAGCAAGTGAACATTGGAAAGCATAAACAGATCCTCTCATCTACATTTCAGCTCAAAACGGATCCATACCTTCGCTTGATGATCCCTCCCAAAATTTGAAAAAAGTTTAATTGGGTGTATCTATTTCCTAACCCATATGAGTAAAGGCAAGATCGTGAGTATAGGGGGGAGTCTAGACCTATTTCCCGAGGACCCGATTGTCGAAAAGATCATAGATGAGCTCAAAGACGATGAAGATGAGGAACCCCTCTTGAGCATCATCCCTTCCGCCAGTAAAAAACCATACGGTAGTGCCAAGCAGTATTCACACCTTTTCTCCAATGCCGGCGCCGAAACACAGACGATATATCCAGAGAAAAGGGACGAAGCGAACGAAGAACCCCTCTTAGAACAGGTCAGGGCGTCCGACGGGTTCTTCTTGACCGGTGGAAATCAGTTGAGGATAACCGCCCTATTGGGTGGAACCCAGATGCTGAAGGAGATGCAAAAAAGATTCGAAGAAGGAGCCCTGGTGAGCGGGACCAGTGCAGGTGCCGTCTGTTTGACTAGGACCATGATCGCCTACGGTGATAGTGAGGAATCATTACTTCACGGCATGGTCGAACTGTCTCCCGGCTTGAATTTCATCGACGACGCCGTGATAGATACCCACTTCACTGCAAGAGGAAGATTTCCTAGATTGATCCATGTAGTCACCGAGCATCCTGGAGTCCTTGGAGTGGGCCTCGGAGAGGATATAGCGGCGGTATGGGATTTCGAAGAGATGAATTTTACGGTCATAGGGTCAAACAATATCGTAGTGGTCGATGGGAAGAATATAGCCCGATCTAACGTACCGAACATCCAATACCGGGAACCGATATGTGTAGAAGGGGTTCAAGTTCACGTCCTGGGAAACGGGTGGGGCTACGATCTTGAAGAACGCAAGCCTTACAGGATAGAGGATTTCGATATCACTCATCCTGTACAAGAGATGATGGCCAAGGATGAATTACATGATTCAAACGACTACTGAATGAATACTACTGACGGAATAGATGGACCATCTAGTTGTTTTTGTCCTTCTCAAATCTTGAAATGAATTCCATCAGTTCCCTCTTTTCCTAGATCTTATCGCCCTAGCGAGTTTCTCATCAGGCATCATCTCGGGCATCATAGTATATTATTTAATAGTTTCGCAGTTGAACAACAGCGCAACATGAAAAATCACATCACTGACCGAGATAAACGTTCAGGCCAGGATGATATCTCGAGAAAGATTATATACCTGAAATAATGTTTTTCTAATCGATAACATGGGAGAGTACTTGATAGTTCTGAACAAGGATGAAGATTCAGTTTCTATAGTGGATTTGGATGATAGTGAGATAGTTAAAGAGGTAGAGACGGGTCACAATCCACACGAGATAGCGGTCACACCTGACGGTAGAAAATCATACATATCATGTTCACTGGGAAACGAACTTGATGTGATGGATAACGATGATTTTGATATTGTTAAAAAAATCGAACACGAGGATTTCGACTTCCCTCATGGTGTTGGAATCTCAGAGGATAAAAGACTCTTTTTAGCCTCCACCTACAGCAGCATGATTTTCGTTATCGATACTGAGAAGGACGAAATCGTGAACCACTTTCCAACTGGAAAAAAGCATTCACATATGATTACCTTCTCTTCTGACGGAGAGAAAGTTTTCGTGCCCAACATCGGCAGCGATAACGTAACTGTTTTGGATGCTGTTGAGGAAGAGGTGATGGATCATTTTGATGTCGGTGGAGGACCCGAGGGAACCGCGTTCCACTCGAAAAGCGGACTGTTCTACGTTGCCAACCAGAAGGACGGAACTTTATTCGTGATAGACCCTGAAGATTACGAGGTCGAATTCAAGAGAAGACTCGGGACAACGCCGATACGCATAGTGTTCTCGCCCGATGAGAAGTACGCCTTCATACCGAACAGAGAATCCGACGACGTTTCCGTGATCCAGACTGATTTTGAAAGGAACGGCGAAATAGTTCCATGGGAGATCAAGAGGATACCCGTCGGTGTGTGGCCCGGTGGTACGGCCTTCGATTCGGAAGGGAAGAGGGCTTACGTGGCCAACAACAAGACCAACGACATATCCGTGATAGATGTAGATGAGTTGGAAGAGGTCAAAAGGATTCCTGTCGGTATTCATCCTGATGGCATGGCGTATCTGAAGAAGTAAAAAACGGAAGGACTGGGTCGGAGGTCCGTGTTTACCTTCCATGAGGCCAAAGGGAGATATACTAGAGCTATTACTGCTCTTTTCGACACATCTAGTCAAACGTTATTTAGACGATAAGCCAAATTCTTAAAAATAAAAATGCAGAGAAGAAAAGATAAATTTGAATGAAAAGCTCAAAAGAAGTAGATTCTTATTGAATAAAATTAGGAGAAAAGAAAAATATTCTTAAGGTTATGAACCTGAGGTATAGTGGGGCGCTGGAACTCACTATGTTTACGAGGCACACTTGCCGAAGTGAGAGTAGGAATCCTTGATTCGTACGTATCGTTCCGCTTCCAAACTTTTTTCTCACATCGTTCGAAAATAGTTAGGGCACGGGGACCCAGAGGAATTCATCCTCTTCAACCTCGGTTCACTACGTGAACGCTCGGTACCCGCAGGAAAGCTTGTTTTCTGAAATAAAATTTTGT
>JAHENW010000153.1 GCA_018610025.1 Thermoplasmatota archaeon | reverse complement strand
TTCTATCTTGTCCAAACCGAGTTTTACACCGATCCTCTTGAGTGAATAAAGGTAGTCCTCTGGTCTATCCATATCTTTCAATGTTTAAACACCCTCTGGCCTGTGAATACCATGCTCATGCCGTGTTCGTTCACGGCGTCGATCACTTCTTGGTCCCTTATAGAACCGCCGGGATGGATGACCGAGGTGATGCCGGCCTTTTCTCCCTCGTCTATCGCATCCCTGAAGGGGAAGAACGCGTCAGAGGCCATCGTGCAGCCTTCAGTCTCAGACCGTGACTTCATGTTCGCTATTTCTACGGCATCCACCCGACTCATCTGACCGGCGCCTATCCCGACTGTATGATCCTTCCTGGTGAAGACTATCGAGTTGGATTTCACGTGCTTGACCACCTTCCAGGCGAACTCCATTGCCTCCAGTTCATCTTCGTCCGGCTCCCTCTCACTCTTGACCTCCATGTCCTCCCTTCTCAAACCCTGGGTGTTCCTGTCTTGAACTAAGAGGCCCTCGGCCACCTTCATGTACATCACGCCCTTCGTCTCCGGGTTCCACTCGGGGAGCTCCATGATCCGGATGTTCTTCTTGTTCTTCAGAACATCTATGGCTCCCTCTTCATAACCCGGGGCGATGACGGCCTCGATGAATATCTTGTCTATCTCTTCGGCCATCTCATAGGGTATCGGACGATTGGCTGCCACTATGCCTCCGTATATCGACTTGGGATCGCATTCGTATGCCAGTTTATAGGCCTCGGTGAGATCGTCCTTCCTGGCCACCCCAGTGGGGTTGGTGTGTTTTATCGCCGAAACCGTCGGCTCATCGAATTCCTTGACGATATCGAGAGCCGCTTCTAGGTCCAAGATATTGTTATATGAAAGGGACTTACCGTGATGTTTTTCCGCCTTCAGAACTGAGCTCTCCTCGGTCCTTTCCGTTTGATAGAAGGCGGCCCTCTGGTTCGGGTTCTCTCCATACCTTAAAGACTGAACCTTCTTCCCGGTCACGTGATATCCCTGGGGAAAATCATCTCCCTCGTATCTCTTCTGCAGGTAGTCGTAGATGGAGGCCTCGTACTCCGCTGTATGGTTGAAGGTCTCAACCGCCAGCCGCTGCCGCGTCTCTTCACTGACCTCTCCGTTATCCTCTATCTCCTGCATCACGTCTTTATATCTCTCTGGATCGCATACAGATGCCACCCGGGAATGGTTCTTGGCCGCGGCTCTCAGCAGGGCTACTCCACCTATATCTATCTGTTCTAGTGCCTCATCTAACGTGTGTTCATCTTCGATGACTTCCTGAAAAGGATAGAGATTGACCGCAACTAGATCTATATGGGGGAGTGCATGTTCTTCCACCTCTTTTTCGTGCCTTCCCATCTGGTAGAGTATACCGCCGTGTATCTTCGGATGAAGGGTCTTCACCCTGCCGTCCAATATCTCGGGGAAACCGGTCACCTCATGTACCCTCTCCACGGAGAGGCCCTCTTCTTTCAGCTTCTGTCCCGTTCCACCAGAAGAGATCAATTCGAAGCCGTTCCGTGATAGAGCTTTTCCCAGTTCAACGATACCTGTCTTGTCATAAACGCTGAGGAGCGCCTTTTTGGGCAAATCAAACACCAACTCAACCTGAACAAGAGACTATTTGATAAGTTTTACTACTTTAGAACAAAATCGGTCGACTCTCCTTCTTCTTTTATCATCTCCGCTCCACAATAATCATTTAAACCCCTTATTACAATACCCCTACGATGAAATCTGACGTCGAGATAGCTCAAGAGGCAGAACTTGAACCCATGGAGGACATCGCCGCTAAAATCGATCTGGATAAAGACGATATAGAACTCTTCGGTAACCACAAGGCCAAGGTCAGTCTGGACACCCTCCGCAGGCTCAAGAACAGAGACAGCGGTAATTTGATACTTGTGACCACCATGAATCCTACGAGGAAGGGAGAAGGAAAGACCACCACGACTATAGGTCTAGCTCAGGCACTTTGGAGGAGGGGTAAAAAGGCGACACTTGGTATCCGTGAACCCTCGATAGGTCCGACCATGGGGATCAAAGGTGGTGCTGCAGGTGGCGGATATTCCCAAGTTCTTCCCATGGAGGATATCAACCTGCACTTTACCGGCGATCTCCACGCCATAGGTATCGCCCACAACCTGCTTTCGGCGGTGATCAATAACCACATGCATCGAGGGAACGAGATGAACATAGACAGCAGGAAGATCGTTTGGCCCAGGGTTGTAGATATGAACGACAGGGCCCTGCGGAATACGGTTGTCGGCCTGGGCGGGAGTTCACACGGGATGCCTAACGAGAATTCCTTCGGTATAACGGCCAGCTCAGAGGTCATGGCCATACTGTGCTTGGCGGAAGATATCACCGATCTGAAAGATAGACTGTCAGATATCATTGTGGCCTATACTCACGATAATGAACCGGTGCGCGCTTCCGATTTCGATTCAGTGGGGGCCATGGCAGCAATATTGAAGCATGCCATAAAGCCGAACCTGGTCCAGACCATCGAGGGAACACCGGCGTTCATCCACGGCGGACCATTCGCGAACATAGCCCACGGTACCAGCAGTCTCATATCCACCAAACTGGGTATGTCTTTATCGGATTACTTTGTCACTGAAGCGGGTTTCGGCTCCGATCTGGGAGCGGAGAAGTTCTTCGATATAGTGTGCAGAGAAGGAGGGCTTGAACCGGACGTTGTCGTCATGGTAGCCTCCGTGAGAGCACTCAAGAGACAGGGGGGAGTTTCCCGGAAGAACTTTGACCAGGAAAACATCGGCGCGATAAAGAAAGGGCTCTCGAACCTTTCGAAGCATCTAGAGAACATCCAGATGTTCGGCCTTCCGGTGGTTGTGGCCATCAATAGGTTCCCTTCTGATACCCAGAAAGAGATAAATTATCTGAAGGAACTGTGTGAAAATATTGAGGTGCCCCATTCGGTCATCGAGGTTTACCAGAAGGGAGGGGATGGAGGACTTGACCTGGCCGATGAAGTTATAGAGCTGTGCGAGGAAGAAAGTAGATTCAGTCCCCTCTACCCTCTTAACAAGAGTCCCAAGGAGAAGATTCACGATATAGCGACAAAGATATATGGAGCTAAAGACGTGGTGTATACCCACGAAGCGGAGAAAGACCTGAGGAGGATCAAGAGGATAGGGCTTGGTGATCTGCCCATCTGCATGGTCAAGACACAATACTCCCTATCTGACGATAGAAGCCTCCGCGGTAGGCCCAAAGGTTTTGAGGTGAAGATAAGGGAGGTCAGACTGAGCGCAGGGGCGGGTTTCATCATACCCATGGCCGGGGATATAACTACCATGCCTGGTCTCCCCTCAACACCGGCTGCCGAGGAGATAGATATAGATGAAGACGGGAAGATATCAGGTTTGTTCTGAGGTATTGTCATGAAAGTAGAATTGGTGAGCCATACACCCGAACCAGACAGGACGGCGGCCCACGCTGCCCTCACCTGCTATAATGAAGATATTCCGGATAGAGAGAAGATGGGGGGAGGACAGGTGAGAGAGATACTGGAAAAGATAAAGGAGAGTGGGCACCACAGCGTTATAGAGCATGCATCCTTCACCTTCGCCATCCATGACGTATCTAGAAGCCTCACCCACCAGCTGGTGAGGCATCGTTTGGCATCCTACAGTCAGCAGAGCCAGAGATACGTTGACATAGAAAAGTTCGATCCGGTGGTCCCGGACAGTATCTCTGAGAACGAAGAATGTTCTGAGAAGTACCAGGATTTCATGGAGGAGGTAAAGGAAACCTATAACGATCTGAAGGAAGAGGTACCCCTAGAGGATGCTAGGTACGTGCTCCCCAATGCCACAAAAAGCAATATAATCGTGACCATGAATGCTAGAGAACTGTGGCACTTCTTCTCTCTCCGGTGCTGTAAGAGGGCCCAGTGGGAGATAAGGGACATGGCAAATAGAATGCTGGATGAGGTGAAAGAGGTAGCACCGATAATATTCGAAGATGCCGGTGCACCTTGTACCAGGGGCCCGTGTCCAGAGAGCCCAGAGTTCCAGTGTGATGAACCACCGACCAAGGACGACTCCTAGATGGTGAGTGGTATGAGATATTCAAGATCGATACTCGTTATCGTCGTGATGGGTTTAATTCTATTATCCAGCCTTGGTTTCCCATCACACTCAGCCGATCAGAGCAGTGATGAGAGCCCGTGGCCCATGGCTCACCAAGGGATCCATAGAAGAGGGTTCAGTCCCTATAGTACCGAAGATACAGACGGGACAGAGAAGTGGAGTCTGGAAGTAGGGGGGGCTCTTTCTGGGTCTTCGGCCCCTGTCCTGGGAAGGCAGAACACCGTGTACGTTAACACTGGCGATAGATCCCTTTATTCGATAGACTCTAAAGGTAAGATCAACTGGATATTCAAGCTCTGGTGCAACCCCTATACATCTCCTGCACTTGCCCAAAACGGCACGATATATATCGCCGGCTCTAACTCCAAACTTTATGCCATCCATGAGAATGGTGAGATGGGGTGGGTGTATGAAGCCGAGAGCAAATTCACCACTGATATATTGATAAGAGACGACGGCTCGTTGATCGTCGGGACAGAAGGGGGACGACTCCATGCCGTTTCCACCGCTGGAAAGAAGTTATGGTCTACAGGTGTCCAGGGTAAGATATATTCGACACCGGCCCTAGGCAGCGATGGGACTATCTATTTTCCAACAGCCAAAAATCGGATGTATGCGGTGAAAGAAGGTGCGGTGGAATGGGAATTCTTTAACTCGAAGAAT
>JAHENW010000152.1 GCA_018610025.1 Thermoplasmatota archaeon | reverse complement strand
TCAAACCGCCAAAAAAAGAAAGATCGAGTTCATCCATCGAGCATGAGGCAAAGTCTACACTGATATTTTCATGCTCGGAGAGCCAGTCTGAAAGTGGAAAACTCGTATCTTTCATCGGGGATAAATCAACGGTCCATCTTTTTATATCTGTCGTTTTCTCCCATCACTCCTCCTCGACCTCGAAGGTCATCACCTTCTTCTTTTCGGAGAAACCCATCTTCTTATAGAAATCCAGGGCCTTCTTGTTATCCGATAACACTTCCAGCTTCAACACGTCCACCTCCTCGTCACTTGACATCTCCCTCTCTTTTTCTAAAAGCATACCTCCAAGTCCCTCCCCGAAATGATCGGGATGGATGACCAGCGAAAGCACCTCCCTGATCACGTCCTCTGAAACGGCGTCTCTATACTTCCTAGAATGGAGGAAACCCAGCAGTTCTCCCTCTTCTTCAGCCACCACCATCCTGTCCACCTCGAAACGTGCCTTCAAAAAATCCTCTAAGCTCTCTTCGTCCCATCCTACCTCGGCATCGTCCCAGACGGGCCCCATGGATAGCTTCTGCAGCTTCACTATCCTTTCTAGATCCCCTTCCTCGGCCTCTCTGACCTTCTTGGTCATGGTTTAAATAGTTAGAAGGTGATTATTAGTTGTGTCGGTACGGGTCGGAAGATATAAGGGGTTAGTAGAAAAATCTACGGAAGTGAAGACTTAGCTCCGGGTCAAATATTGCTCCAATCCTCTATGATTCCTTAAAATGACTCTGATTCTTCTTTGCTCCCCTCTAACGAAAACCTTCTCCTAAGCCATCATCGTTGGTGGAGTTGTCTGGCAGCCTGCTGTCGTCTGTCCATCTGGTGGGAGTCACTTCTGCCATCGGTACGAACGTAGTCGTGCTCTTTCAAAGCTACATAGGAACCATCTTTAGCAAAGATTTTCTACAGAGCCGATATAAGGAAAATAATAAATAATCCAATACGGGTAAATAAATTCCCTGAGGGCCAAGGAGAGAGCAGATGAAGAAGTTAATACTGTGTGTAGACCGGGATGATGATATAGGGTCAAAGACCGGAATAGAGACACCCATACTGGGCCGTGAAGACAATCTTGACGCCGCGGTGAAACTCGGTCTGGAAGATCCGGAAGATTCTGACACGAATTCCATACTGTCGGCCATCTCCACCTACGACGATCTGAAGGAGGAAGGGGAGGATGTAGAGATAGCCACGGTCTGCGGCGATCAGTCCATCGGGTACAAATCGGACCTTGAACTCAGCAAGGAGCTGGACGAGGTCCTTGACCAGATATCCCCCGAGACCGTGATCCTTGTCTCCGACGGGGCTGAGGACGAATATATCACCCCGATCGTATCCTCGAAGGCCGATATATCTCATGTTAAAACCGTCTATGTGAAGCAGAGCGAGAGCGTCGAGAACCTCTATTACATGATAGTGAAATCACTCCAGGAGGAGAAGGGCAAGAGGAAAATACTGCTCCCGCTTTCACTGGCCCTGCTGGTATACGGTCTCCTGCGTATCTTTGCCCTTTTCAGCAATCTTGCCATCAAGGGCGTAGAAGCCCTTTCAGGACTCCCGGGTTTTGGAGTGGGTCTGATATCCCTGGTCCTGGGTCTCTACCTCATGGTGAGGATATACGACCTGGACAAGAAGATGATGTCTGCATACCAGGACGTGGCGAAGGCCGTGAGTACCGCCTCGGTCTGGCTCCCCTTCACCGCCGTGGCCATCCTTATCGTTCTGGTGGGAGGCTTGAGAGGATGGGATATGATGATCACCTCCGGTGTTGAATCACCCCCGCTCATGTTCCTCATCTTCACCCAGTCAGTGATGTTGTGGTGGATAGGCGCTATACTCCTCCACGAGCTGGGGCAGGTTATACATCTATACCTCACTCAAGGGAAGATAAAAAGATCATTCTGGGCTATAGTGTTCTCGCTGCTGGCACTGACCGCCATATTTTATGCCGGGCTGGAATACATCAGGACGATCGTGGGTCTTCAGGAGACCCGAGGCACCCTGCCCATGGTCATCGCTATCATAATCCTGGGACTGGCGATCGCCGTGTTGGGCGGGGTCACTCAGATGAGGTTCCCGGTGGAAGAAGAAGAGGAAGAAGCGGAACAATCTCAAGAGGGATGAACATTGGAATACCAAGAATGGCTTCCCTTGTACAAAAAGATCCTCGACGATTTCGATTATTCGGAGGAGGCTGACAGAGAGGCCGCCCAGCTTTTATCAGAACTGAGACCCTCTGATCCCCTCTCCTTTTTGAAAGAGATGGAGGGAAGGACAGTGGAGATACAGGGCCCCTATGCTCAGGAAAAGAAATCCAACTACGTGATATCTGCAGGTTCCGCCGTATCTAGGACAGTAGAGATAGGCATCACTCCCGATCTGAATGTCACCGACCTAGACGGAGACACCCGGCTTCAACTCGACCTGAATCTAGACGGTGTGCCGACGATGATTCATGCTCACGGCGACAATAAAACACTCCTTGAGCAGTGGGCAGAACGGTTCCAGGGAGAAGTGGTTTCCACCGCCCAGTGTGAGCCTCCAGGAGGGCTGCACAACTTCGGTGGGTTCACCGACGGGGACCGGGCCGTATTTCTAGCCGATCATTTCGGGGCTGAAAAGATACTACTAAATGGATGGGATTTTGAAAGACCTGCCGGTAAGGATGGAGGGAGCATAAAGGAAAAAAAGCTCCGATGGGCCCGCCGCCTTATAGATATCGTAAGGACCCCAGTAGAGATGGTATGATCATCTAGTGACTTCTTCTATCCAGCGGAGATACTCATCTGAGCCCTTCTCTATCTCGAAGGAGAGTGCACAGGGCGTCTCGTAGGGATGTATCTCTTCGATGGTGTCGATCAGCTCGTCTACCAATCCTTCCCTGGTCTTCAGTATCATCCCTACCTCGTCACCTTTCTCTATCTCTCCTTTCCATCGGTACATGGAACTGATCTCATGATAATTGGCGCAGGCTATCAGCCCCTCTTCTAGAAGTTCCTTAGAGAGCTCTTCTGCGCCTTCCTTATCAGAGATGGTGGTGTAGACGATGGAATACATGGTCACACTTTCACCGAAGAACCTTTATTTATATTTGGGGCTTTGTAGAAAACCTCTAAGTGCTCATCGACAAGCGATGAGCATGTGTAGCTAAGGTTTTCTACTGAGCCATATTTGGGGAAACCCTTAAATACCCACCCTCGAAATGAGACACGGAAGGTTGATTGTATGAACGCCACCTCCAAAGAATCTCTAGTCGATAAGATAGAACGTTGTCCAGAATGCGAGAGTGAACAGGTTTCAAAGGACTATGGAAGGGGCGAAATATTGTGTGAGAACTGCGGCCTGGTCATCGATGATTATTACATAGATGAGGGACCGGAGTGGAGGGCCTTCGATGCAGATCAGAAGGACAAGAAGGCGAGGACTGGATCCCCGATGAACTACCTCACCCACGACAAGGGTTTATCCACACAGATATCCTGGAAGAACAAGGATGCCTATGGTA
>JAHENW010000151.1 GCA_018610025.1 Thermoplasmatota archaeon | reverse complement strand
TATCACATCGGGTTCTGCTATATCAGCTGTTTCGAAGAGAGAAGAAACTTTCGGTCGAGGTATGATATTCAGTGTTATGTCAGAGACCTTCGCAATTTTTGGTTTATTGATAGCGATGCTGATAATATTTTTCTTCGGATTCATGGGAGGATAAAAGATGGCTTTAGATAAGATAATTGAGAGGATAAAGAAAGACGTGGAACACAAGACTGACACCATCTATGAGCGGGAGGAAGAGAAGGCCCAGGAGATCAGAGAAGAGATAGAGCGGGAGAAGAAGCGGAAGCTCAACGAGATAAGGAAGGACAAGAAGAGGGAGATCAAGACCCTCAAGAACCGCATACTGTCACAGGCCAAACTGGAGAAGAGGAAGAAGAAACTAGAGGTCAGAGAGGAGATGATCGAGAAGGTATTCGACGAGGTTATGGAAAGGGTTAAGGCCATGGACCCGTCGGATTACGAGGACTACCTCCGTAAAGCCATCGGTAGGTGTGACAGCACATTAAAAGGTGATATCACTATACTGTGTAATAAAGATTCGAAGGATAAGGTAAAAGAACTGGCCAGGAAGATAGACCCCTCACTGGAGGTCAAGGCAGAGCTGGACTCACTGGGCGGAATAAAGGCAAGGTCGGAAGAGGGTTCATCCATCGACCTGACGTTCGAAGCCAATATTGAAAGGAAGAAGAAAGAACTGAGAAAGGAGATAGCGAACATACTGTTTCCGGAGGAATGAAGATTGATTGAAGGTCTTGTAGGCTCGGTGGGACTTCTCACTTTGGTCCTGATCATCGTTGGCTTGGCACTTCTGGTAGTCGTTGTTCTGCTCATGAGCTATTTCAACGTGCTACTCTCCATAGCCGACTTCACTTTTCCAAACGCCAAGTTCAGGGCCCACGGCACCTCATTCTTGAAGGAAGAGACCGTTTCACCCATGCTGGAGAGCAGGAACATCAACGAGGTATTTTCAAAAGTGAGGGAGGAAGGATACGATATCCCCAAGGAGGCCACCGAGGATATGGATGAGGTGGAGAAACATTTGGAGAGTAGTACCCTGAAATTCCTGAAACGTGCTAGGAACATATCACCCGACAGGACTAAGCCGTTGGTCGACGCGTGGCTGAACAGATACGACGTTAAGATGTTGAAGAAGGCCGTAAAGGCCCAGAGGGGTGAGTACGATAAAGAGGAGATCCAGTCGATGCTGTTTCCTGTGAAGATAGTCGACGAAGACACCATCGAAAGCATGGCTTCTGCCAGGAACATCCAGGAACTTTCCACCGTTCTTAAAGAGACCGAATTTGCCGACGTACTGGCCGGCATGGATATAGAGGAGGATACATTCCTGCTTGATACCGAACTGGACAAGTTCGCCTTCGAGAAGTTGAAGAAGGCGGTTATGGAGGTACATGCCGAGGAGAGGTCTCCGGTGAAGTACTTCATCGGGAAGTATACGGATATCTTCAATCTAAAGGTCATAATGAGGGGGCTGAGGGAGGATGTAGAGGACGAGAGGATGAAGGACTGCCTGCTGCCCGATGGGTGGGAACTGAAGCGCTGGAAGCTGGAGAATATGCTGGAATCCAAGAATATGGAGGAAGCGTTGGTTGAACTAGAAGGTACCTCATACGCAGAACTTCGTAAGGAGGGGGTTTCCAAGGAACCCTTCGAGATAGAGAAGGAATTGGATGTCATGCTCTTGGGACTCACTTCGAAGATATGGAGCGAGCAGGTTCTGGGCGTAGGGCCGCTACTCAAGTACCTGGTTGGGAAGGAGTTCGAGCTCAGGAATCTAAAGATAATACTCAGGGGACTGAAGGAGGGAGCGAGCCCGGATAGGATGAGAGATATGATCATACTGGAGGACTATACATGAACAAGAAGGTGGTGGCTATAGGAACCAAGGACATGGTCATGGGTTTCACCCTGGCCGGTGTAGACGAAGGTTTCACGCCGGAGAACGATTACGAAGCCATGAAAAAGTTCGATCAATTGTTGGAATCACCCGATGTCGGTGTGTTACTAATTTCAGAATCCACTGCAGAGGATATACGGGAGCATATAAAGAAAAAAAGGATGGAGAAAGAACTCTATCCCGTCATAGTTGAAGTACCCGATAAAGAGGGGGCAGTAGAAGATAAGGAGGACCCCTTGCAGAGAAAGATTAGAAGAGCTGTTGGAATCGATATAACCTCAATGGAGGAAAGTTAGCATGGTTTCAGAAGTTGAAGAAGATATTGAAAAGATCTCCAAGGAAGGAGAGATGGAAGAAGGAACTATCATCAGGGTCGCAGGACCCGTTGTACAGGCCGAGGACCTCAGAGGGGCGGAGATGTACGAGGTGGTGGAGGTCGGAGAAGAAGGTCTGATCGGAGAGATAATCGAGTTGGAGGAAGATGTAGCCACCATCCAGGTATACGAGGAGACCGGCGGTATAAAGCCGGGAGAGAAGGTGAAAAGGACCGGTGAACCCCCCTCGGTAGAACTGGGGGCCGGTCTGATCACAGAGATCTATGACGGTATCCAGAGGCCGCTCTACGAGATCAAGGACGATGTCGGCGATTTTATCACTAGAGGGATCGATGTTCCTCCCCTGGATGAAGAGAAAGAGTGGGGTTTCGAACCCGTTGCCGAGGAGGGAGACGAGGTCTCCCATGGTGATATACTCGGGGTCGTAGAAGAGACAGAGGTCGTTGACCACAAGGTCATGGTACCCCCGGAAACCTACGGTACCATAAAAGAGATCGTTTCAGAAGGGGAGTACACCATAGACGAGACCATAGCCGTTTTGGAGAGTGAGAACGGCACGGAAGAGATCTCCATGAGGCAGAGGTGGCCGGTAAGGGTGGGGAGGCCCATAGAGGATAAAAAGGCTCCAGGCGAGATGCTTGTAACGGGACAGAGAGTTCTAGACACGTTCTTCCCGCTGGCAAAAGGCGGTACCGGCGCCATACCCGGGGGCTTCGGGACTGGAAAGTGTGTAACTGGCGATACGCCTGTACTTCTTGCTGATGGGTCTAAGAGACCTATCGTTGAGATATATGAGGAGTATAAAGAGAGGGGGAGAAGGAAAAATAACGTTGAAGACCACGAGGAATTGATCGAATTGGACCACCCCCTTGGGATCCTTTCCATGGATGACGGTAGGGTGGTACAGAAAGAGGCAACATGCCTTTACAAAGGGAAAACAGATTCGACTATCGTCATTAACACAAGGTCCGGTCGTGAAGTAGAACTCACACCAATCCATAAATTGTTCGTTTTGACCCCTGAGATGGATATCGTAGAGAAACCCGCTGGTGATATACAGGAAGGAGATACTCTTCTAGTCCCGAGAAACATCACATTAGACGATATGACGGATGATGAGAAGATAGAGGTGAAAGAACTGCTCCCTGAGAAAAGGGTATATGGCGGGGATTCCGATAAAGTGGTGAAGGCCATAAAAGAGCTTGAAGCCCGATTTGATGATAGAAAAACATTGGCAGAAAGTCTAGACGTAAGCGAAGATGTGCTTACTGGATACGCTTTGGGGAGAAACCGTCCCCGGGTTGATCTAGCCTGTAAGGTCTTCGAAGAGGCAGGGATCGATCACTCGATAGAGAATATCAAAGGTGAGAGGAGGTCTACCCCGATCAAAGTCCCTTCAGAGATGGATGAAGAATTTGCAGAGCTTTTTGGATTGCTGCTGGGCGATGGATCACTCAAACCAGCCTCGGTCCATTTTTACAACAATGACGAGAACCTTCTCTCGAGAGTAGAATACCTTATCGATGAGCTCTTTGAAGTGGAAACAGAAATAGAGATAGCCAATACGGTGAATTCAGTAAAAGCTAATTGCAAGACCTTGAGAGACCTTCTCGCATCCTTGGGATTCCCTGATGAGGACAAATCCAAGAGGTGTCATATACCTGATAAGATCCTTAGAAGTAAAGAAAGTGTCATAGCAGCATTCCTTAGAGGCTATTACCTTGCTGATGGGAGTTTCAATAAATACGAAGCTGAGATAAGTACCTCCAGCCGGGAGATGGCGAGTGATCTAACATATGCCCTCACCAGGATCGGTGTCGCACCCCGGTTCAGTTCGAGGGACACAAGTGTGAATAAAAGTTACAGGATCAGGATCTCAGGAGATGAAGTTGAAACGTTTTACATGAATACGTCGACCGACCATCGGAAGTATGAGGATATCAAGGAATATATAGGGAAGGATATCAAACGATTCAGGGGCGTGGATTCGATAGAGGTGTCACCAGAGCTGGTGAAGGAGAAGTTTGAAAGCAGTGGTATAAAAAGAGAGAGGTTCAAGGAAGAAGGTATAAAGATAGCGAATTATACCACCCAGGAAGAAAGGATGAGTATGCCTGTTTTCCGGAATTTTTCATCATTAACCGGTGACAAAGAGCTGATCAAAATCGCTGAGAACCACCTGGGTCATTTCCTACCAGACCCTGTAGAGTCTATGGAAGTGAAGCAGGAGTCAAAAGATGTCTATGACCTAACTGTACCGGATACACACAATTTTATCGGAGGAAACGCTCCGATGGTTCTCCATAATACGGTGATCCAGCAGCAGCTTGCGAAGTGGAGTGACGCCGATATCGTTGTGTACGTAGGGTGTGGTGAGAGAGGCAACGAGATGACCGAAGTGCTCCGTGATTTCCCGGAACTGGAGGATCCCAGGACGGGAAAACCGCTGATGAAGCGGACTATACTCATCGCGAATACGAGTAACATGCCTGTGGCGGCCAGAGAGGCTTCCGTTTACTCGGGTATCACCCTGGCCGAGTTCTACAGAGACATGGGATACAACGTAGCCCTTATGGCCGATTCCACATCCAGGTGGGCCGAGGCACTGAGAGAGATATCCAGTCGGCTGGAAGAGATGCCCGGCGAAGAGGGTTATCCCGCCTACCTGGCTTCATCGCTGGCCGCCTTCTACGAGAGGGCTGGCCACTGTGAACTGCACGGTGGAAGGGAGGGCTCTATTTCCGTTATCGGGGCCGTCAGTCCATCAGGTGGTGACTTCTCTGAACCCGTTACACAGAACACCCTGCGGATAGTGCAGGTATTCTGGGCTTTGGACACGGAACTGAAGAACAAGAGGCACTTCCCGGCCATCAACTGGCTCACTTCCTACTCCCTGTACCTGGACCAGGTCAGGGGCTGGTGGGAGGACAACGTCAACGAGAAGTGGTACGATCTGAGAAGGGAGACCATGAGACTGCTGGAGAAGGAGGACGAACTCCAAGAGATCGTTCAACTGGTCGGACCAGACGCACTGCCCCCCTCGGACCAGTTCGCCCTGCAGGCCGCCAGGATAATAAGAGAGGACTTCCTTCAGCAGAACGCCTTCCACGATGTAGATACCTACTGTTCACCGGAGAAGCAGTTCAGGATGCTGCAGATAATGATGGAGTACTATGATAAAGGAGAGGAAGCCGTGGAGAAAGGAGTGACAGTGGATTCACTGCAGGAGATGGATACGATTGAGAAGCTGAGCAGGATGTCTACCGTGCCGGCGGACGATTGGGAAGACAAGTACGACGAGATAGAGATGAATATGAATGAAGAGTTCGAAGACTTGATGGAGGAATGAATATGGCGGACGATGTTTCAAAGGAAACAGAATATCAGAACGTCACCGAGGTCTCAGGACCGCTGATGGTCGTTGAAGGAGTGAGCGGGGTGGCCTT
>JAHENW010000150.1 GCA_018610025.1 Thermoplasmatota archaeon | reverse complement strand
CATCGAGGGAAGCGGTAGCGTAGAGGTCAACGGTTTAGATGTCAATGACGGTTGGAACAGCACCTTCGAAGAGGGGGGGGATGTCACCCTGGAAGCCTTCGCGGATTCCGGCTGGTACTTTGAGGAATGGGTCGGCGATCTATCCTCGACAGACAACCCCGAGACCGTGACCATGGATGAAGAGAAGAACGTCACGGCCTACTTTTACGAGGAGACGACCGGGACCACGATTACCGATGACGAGGAAGAAGAAATGTCCTGGCTTGGTCAGAACTGGTGGATCATCTTACTCGGAATCGCGATAATAGCTCTATCTTTCGGGGTGACAAAAGATGAATGGTAGGACCGCCAGGATAAGAAAAAAACACCTTTGGATACTATTCATCACTTTCTTGATCTCGATAATGCTTTTATGCTCACCTCTCTTGATGACCGCTGAAGCCGATGCCCCTGGGAAAGGGGATACCTACATGGCCGGATATTCCTACAGGGAAGGCAGCGGTCTGAGGATGGCTCTAGGTTCCACTGTATGGCTCCCACAACTGCATTTAGAACTCTACAGCGGTTCATCATACTATGAGTACGAAGTAACGGTCAACGATGTTGTGGTCCGTTCCGGCGATTTCTCCAACAACAGTTGGGCGGAACTCGACATAGAACTACCGGAGAAGAGGGTCTACATGGAGGTCATGATAGGACCACACACCTATGACTTCAAGATCGTTGTCACGGGGAATCTAGCCGAATCAAAAGAGATAGACGACAAACCCCCTTTGGTGGAGATGCCTAAGTTCGAACTGAGCAAGATAAAGTGGATCCACGTACTCTACGGGATATTTGGAGTGGGTGTAGGAGCCGGACCTATCGCCCTAGGTATACACAAGTACAAGAAGAGCGAGAAATGGGGTGACTTAGAGGCATGAAGCAGCTGAAGAAGAAAGACGATAGCAAAGACCAGCAAAGCGAAAAGAAAAAGATAACAAAGACCGAAAACGGCGATAAATTACAGGACGAATCTTCCGCCGCGGTTCTATTCCTCAAAAAGATCACTTCCGACAAGGCGAAGCTGGTTATGGTTATATTCCTTTCCCTCATATTCGCTATAGCAAGTTGGCAGTATATGCACCCGGCGGTCATAATAGGACTTCTTATAGGCGTTGCTATAGGGTACGTCGTGATAGCCAGGGTGAAGAGAAGGGAATACATAACGATAATAGAGAAGCCACCGGACCAATCCGCCAGACTCATGTACGCGGACCCTGATTTCTTCGCTCAACTAAACCACAAAGACGAACCCGCCACCTTAGACGAACCCGATCTGAAGGTCACCGAAAGGACGGTTGAAGAGGATGGGGAGGAAAAAGTCGAGAAGAAAGTGGCCATGAAAGGTATCCAAAACACTAGAAAAGGATCCAAACTCATAATATGTCAGGATTTCGCCCCGGAGAAAGGCTACGTTTACTTCGGTTGGGTGGACGGGATGAGCGAGATAGATTTCATAGTCGAGAAAGGCATACTGAACAGATTAACTCTTACTAACAAATTCCTCAAACAGAAGATTACTGAGGAACTTTCCACGGCCCATTCCCTAGCACTCCAAGAAGAGGAGAGATTCATAGAAGAGTGGACCTCTTTACCGGAGGAGAAGACAAAGCCAAAAGAACGTATTGAGAAGTACAAAGAGAAGGCGAAAACGTTGGGTTTGGGAGGTGAAGACAACGGCTGAGAAAGAGATAGATCAGGTCAGGGAGTACGTACCCAGACACATAACCAAGCGGAACATAGAGATGTCTTCCGCGAACAGGCAGCTCAGCGGACAACTCAACAGCAATTATATCCTGGCCAAACTTTCGCAGAATATAGATGAATTTAAGAAAGTCACCAATAAAGAATACCAAGAATCAGAACAGCTCGAAACTCTAGGGGATGAATTTGAAGTCAGATGGTATCATCTTTTAAACCGGCATGGTATGGATTATTTACCCCCGAATATACCGATGTACGTAGGGTCCAAGTCGATATTACACCAAGAACTGTTATCTCTCATAGAGGAGATGATGAGCAGAGCGGGAGCTAGAAGAGACGTGGCGCAGGAGCAGGAGGTGGAGATATCGTGGGAGGAGTAAAGCTAAAATTCAAAAAGAAAGAGACCACCGGCAGTATATTTGACGCCGAATCCCACGGAAATATAAATTTCACAGTCGGACCCAGGGGATTGGGGAAGACCCACGACGACGTTTGCTACAATTTCGAACTCAAGAAGGACTGGGACCTTAACAAGTTCTTCACCAACGAGATGTACGACTACGGTAGAGACTTAACTAAAGTCGGCCTACACCACGGTAGGACCTTCAGGGATTTATGGAAGACCATAGCGAAGATCAGGGAGGAAAACCCCTACGAAAAAGTGAAAGTGGGCATAGACGAGGCTCAGGAAACGCTACACCGGTTCCGATCCACCAGTGCAGCTTCGGTCATATTCGACAGATGGCTCAGACAGTTAAGAAAGCAATCCATAACCGTCAACATGATAACTCAAAATACCTATTCCTCCATACCTATCAACATATTATACCAGGGAGATAACATACTCATAAAGAGCAACGACCTCTTGGATGATATCAACGATAAACTATCCTTAGAACAG
The DNA here is from genome assembly GCA_018610025.1 of Thermoplasmatota archaeon. Lineage (GTDB taxonomy): Archaea > Thermoplasmatota > Thermoplasmata > Halarchaeoplasmatales > Halarchaeoplasmataceae > JAHENW01. The sequence goes on along the minus strand of JAHENW010000150.1, from coordinate 851 downwards.
CTTGCGAAACTAAACCCGACTTTTGACGAAGTGGAAGGAAGGTCCAAAAAGAGCAGATTTCCTAAAGAATGGCACGAAAGGCACGGAAACAAAGAGGACGACTGGATGACCGACCAGCAATATTATCAGTACCTACACTCACCTATATTCGGACTCAGGTTCCACAGACCGCCCGGAGACCCTAAGAACAAGATGTCAGAGGGTGAGTGGGACTACAGGCACAGAGGTAAAGCGTTGAGGTTCAGAGTCGATATCTCTAACGACATATTCAAACAGGTCTATCCGGACGGTTTAATCGACTGGGAGGATATAAAGAAATTCAAAGAGTACAAGTTGACGCTAGAAGACTGCCAGGGTGTAAAACCTACTCAGTCATGTCCCTGGACGGACTCTAAAAAGAGTGGGCCTACCTTCAACTCTAACGCCCATGCTTCCTTCGGGATCTTCGATCTGAACGGAGAGAAACCTACTGATTGGGTCCCGGACTTCATGCGTGAGATAGGCGGCGTCACTCAGGAAGAGCTGCCCCAGACGGTCTTCGAGTTCTTCGAGAGCAGGGAGAGTGAAGACAAATCATTGATAAACTTTAGAGATTTGAGCGATTCCAGGAAGGCGGTAGTTATCTATGAAACCTCGAGGTTGACCGACGGCCCTACATTAACCCAGAGGGAAGCAGCAGCCGTCTACGGCCTCAAAAAATCATCGATCCGCAAAGCCGAAAGCAGGTGGGACGACTACATGATAGACAAGCACGTAGAGGCATTAGTCAACGACGAAAGTTCTGGCCAGATTTCAAACGTTGACGGACGGCCGGGGGTGGCCGGACATGGATAAGAAAGAGATGAAAGAAT
>JAHENW010000149.1 GCA_018610025.1 Thermoplasmatota archaeon | reverse complement strand
TTTCTTTGTTATTTTATCACCCCCAGTTATAATATCCCGACGGCTCCTTTTTCAACCTGTTAATAAAATATTACTAAGGTGTCTCAGGGATGATGAAATTATCCAAATTGTCCACCAAAACATTCTCCTCGGGCGGCGCAGGCAATCCCTGCATACGGATAATCCAATATGCACCGAGGACAAAACCGAGGAAGAAGACCAAATAGTATTTCCCGATCTTATCCAGATTTTCTAAGATTAATCTCTCCAGGTCCATCATCTTCCTCCTTTTTAAATAGTTCGAACACTCCGTCCAGACCGCCCACGCCGACGAGACATCCGCCGAGGAACACCACGGAGACGAACAGAGCGGACAGCCCGTAGGTCATCAGCAGCCCGTAACCGAAGATTGACAGGGAGCCACCGATCAGAACGTAGTCGGAGTCTTTCAAATCAAACACTCTCTTCACCCCCTTCTTCGAGCTCTTCTCCGAGGTCCATATCAGCTGGCGCCCCGTCCATCATCTGTTTCATGTTCTCCATCTGCTTCTTCGCTTGATAGCGCATCACCATCATGATGAAAGCCACGCCAGCGAAGAACGCGAGCCCGTGCGTGATTATCGTCCATATCATCTGTCCTCACCCCCTTTTAAAAATAGGTAAAGGATCAGAGCTGACAGGGTGAGATTTATCACCAGAGCGACCGCGAGCTGCGCGTTGGTGAGCACGGGCTCGGTCATCGGGAATCACCGCTTTCTATTATGTATTTGACCGCCACCAATGCCGTGATGAACTGGGTCGACATCACCGTCAGGAGTCCGGCTTCGTATCCGTGCACTGGTTTCATTGTCCAAAGACCGTTGTTCAGAACCCCACCAGAATTCATCCCCGTCGCTCCGACATCCACTAGCCAAATTCCTATCATATTTAAAAAGACCATCAGCAGGACGAAACACACCCATTCAACTCTGTCCATCAGGAACCACCCTTCTGAACAGATATAACATCACATTCGGGATTGACACAGAACAGCTTGTCACCATATCCAATATCGTGGTCCACTTCTACGAGTTCTGAACCGCAAGCTGGGCATTCTTGCCTAGGCATCAGGGATCACCCTCTTTGAACTCCAACCAAGGGAAACCGCAGCCCGCCAAGAGATACGCAAAAGTGAGGGTGAGAAGAGCCCATAGTCTGTCTGCTTGCCTCCACCACCAAGAAGGCATATCTTCGACCTCTACTTTCACCACACAAACTAGGGGGAATCTCTGGTTTTCAGATACTATCTTGCCCATCACTTCTCACGCTCCTCCACCTTCTCGAAAAGGTGGAACCAGACCTTCTGGTCGGGGTCAAATCCCTTCCTCGGGTGGATGTCCCCCCAGACATTCTTAAATTCTTCTGGACTATCACAACCTTCTACATCATACCAATTGATTGCAATTCTATCCAATTCCCACCGAGAAATAAATACTACCTCATATCTCACGACCTTATCACCTAAATCGACCTCGAAGCAGTCGCCTCGCTCGCCATATTTCTTCGTCCTCGAAGTTGCGTTCTTCTTCCCCGCACGGAGCTTGTCCTTCGACCACGAGTTGAAGGGGATTTCAATCAAATCTTCAGTCATCACTTCTCACGCTCCTCTACTTGTTCTCTTATCCATCCACATTTCTTACCACATACCGGACAGATTATCTCGCCCATCATATCACATCCCCCATTTCTCGTTCTCCTTGTGCGGGTTCGACCACGTGCAGTTCGGGCAATAAAAGCCCGTAATCTTTCGTCCGCAAGAAGGGCACTTCACGGTGAATCCTCCTCCACGAGATGGTAGAAAGCCTCATCGCCAGAAGGACCCGGTTTCTTCTCGACAACGCCATCATCATACAGGTCCTCGAGAATCGGCTTTACTTTTTTAAGATCCATATCCAGTTCATCAGCAATGTCCTCAGCAGATCGGGCCAAGCCATCGCTTAAAAGGCGGGTTACCTCTTTTTTCTCTTGATCACTATACACAACCTGGGTTGTGTCAGACCCTGTGTCATACCCCCGATTTTCGGAATTTTCGCCCGATTTTCCGATTTTTTCGATGTTTTCTTGACTACCATTTTTCCCTTTTAAATCAGGTTCTTTCCCTTTTAAAGATGACACAGGATAAGCAACCTCTAGCGTATTCCTCACTATATTTATGAATTTTTCATTTTCACATATGTATGAAGAATAGAGTTTAACTTGCTTATCTTGTGTCAAATTATCTAGCTGTTCCTCCATAACACTTTTAAAGAAATCTTCTTCCAAAACCTCTTCCTTGAGATCCAACCCCCACCAACATCGAACTTGAGTATCGCCGATCCGTGGTTGGTATAGCTCTGTTCGGGGTTCTTTGGACGGGACGGTCTTGGTGACGGGTCCCTTCTTCATAGTATATATTTCGTGCTGACTGCAATACCCTCGGTATAATTTATAAAACAGATGCTTGCTTATCTTGTGTCCATCATTGTATTCGATGCACTCGTTCAAAAAGGCCCTCAAGCTATCGGTTCTACGTATCCATTCACCTTCCACATCTCTCCTACTCTTGGTTCTCGAAAAGTGCCCCTTTTCTAAAACCCTTTGTAGGCCCTCTATGGCCCAGTTTAGTAGTCCACTGAGCTCGTCCTCGGTGATTATCTTTTGTAGTATGTTGGGGTCGGTTTCTTCATCTTCTTCATTGAATTGATTGGGAAAGTTTATTACAATCCATCTTCGGAAAAATGCATCTGTTCTATCTTTTGTTGATGGATATTCGTTGGCTGAAAATATCAGCTTAGCGTGGTTGTAAAATTCTATTGGATCCTTCCCTTTCTTCTCCCCCATAACCTTATCCCCACCAGTCAACATCTTGAAGGTCCCTGTATCTTCGAGGGCCTCTGTCCCGAGGTCCGCATGGATATTGGCGAGTTTTCCGAACAGTTCTATCTTTTTAAATCGGTTGTTGAGCAGTTCTTGTAGTGAGGGGGAACAGGTGTTATCATCACCCAGAAATCTTGATAAGAGATTTAATAGTGTGGATTTCCCGTTTGCTCCACCACCGATTAGCATAAAGGCTTTTGCAATCGGGTAGTCCTTCCAGAGACAGTATCCGAACATCTCTTGAACGAGTTTTATGTCATCTTCCTCGACTATTTCGCTGATGAATTGTTTTATTTTGGGGCAATCGGCATTTTTATCGTATTTGACGGGTATCCTACTCAGCATTATATATTTTGGATCGAAGTCTTCTAATTTTCCTTCTTTCAGATTTATTATCCCGTTTTCACAAGCTAGTAGATGTTTTGGACCTCCGAACTTTTCTGGAAACTCGTGAGTGACATCCCGGATGTGTTCGATGGTCTCCTTCACATACGATTTTTTACAGAGGGAGCCTAGCCGATCTCTAACCTCTTCTTTTATATTCTGCTCGCCGTAGTTCTGATACACTCCATCCTCGTAAACATAAATAGTCTCTGAAACGAGATGTGTCACATAGTTTCTACTTTCCATTATTTCTTCCGCCAAGGCCCTGGGTATGAACTTTCCGTCATCCGTGAAGTAGGGAAGTTCGGATCGGTCATCCTTGTCACTCGGCTCCCACAACCCTCTTTTCTCCAACTCGTAGAGAACCGATCGGAATTTTTCCTTGTCTTTTAGAGCACTACTCGTTGCATCAATGCAGTCTATTATACCAGTCTTCACAGCCATCCATTGTAATGGGCCTCCACCAGTGTTATGGCGGAAGCAGTGCCATACATTTTCAGATGTGTTCACCCAAAAGTTTCGTCCGGTTGATGACCCATGTATGGGGTGTTCCCCGTAGTATTCGCCCCCCCTTTGCTCAAGATCGGATAAGTCTAAAATATCCTCTATTTCTATGTTCACCCCTTCTCTGTCCTTGGCCGCCTTGCTGTCTTCTATATCTTTTAACCAATTTCTGAGAGCAAACTTTACATCTTCCTCATCAACTTCCGCTATTTGATAATCTTTTTCAACCTTGTATTTATTCCCGCTCGGATGCGTGGATCCTGGTCCTACAACTTGTTTCCCAGTTGATTGAACATCTCCAACATCTCCAGATGTTTCCTCTCTCAATCGTATGGGTTCATCAATCCCTTCACAACGATAGTAGAAATGTAATCCGCCACCACCAGTCCTCACGGTCAGAGTCGGCGGAAGTTCCTTCGTTACTGAATCGGCAACTTCTTGATCGTCTGCATCTATTACAATTAGGTCCCCATATCCACATACAACCCCGTAGTTCCCCCCGTTGTTTATCTTTTCCTTGATAGGTTCCTCATAGTATTTGAAATTGTTAGAGTCCTGCCAGTCTTCCAGTCTGGGTCCCTTCATCCCCTCTTTTATGGGCACGAATCGAAATTTGTCTTTTTTCAGCTGTTCTGGGATATTCATGTTCTAGCCTCCTCTCTATTCAGCTTGCTCTTTATTCTCCCATCCCACATCTCCCTGAAGATACCATCTAGAAGCTCGTTCTCGTCCTTGAGAGCATCTTCAGTTTCCAGCATCTTTTTAAAGGAATCGGAGGTCATCGTCCCCTTGATTATGTTGCACCTATGGCAGATTATCTCCAGATTGTCTATGGAGTTATCCCCTCCGAGGTCGACGGAAACCTTGTGGTCTATGGAGAAAGAATGGGAGTGAGGGTAATTTGGGTCTTTTATCTTTAGGTCTCGACCACAGTATGGACATTCAAACCCGTTGTTGAATCTGTTGAGAACTTTCTCCCAAAGTTTTTCCCTGTTTGGGAGTTCAAGTCTGTCTACTTTTTCCGTCTTTTCCTCTATGTTTTTCCATCTTTTCTTGAACCTCTTCTTGAGGTATTTTTCTCTTTCAGATAGGTTATTTCCTGTCATGAGTATCTCACGTCCTGTCCACCACCCACCCGCTTGTGATGGATGGCGGGGACTCGCTTGAGGGAGGCGAGGATGAACAGGTGATAGGTAGAAACCCCCTCAAGCGAGAGTGATCTACTTGATCGTGGTTGTGTAGTTGTGGTAGGCTTGACCGCTCTCCGACTTTTCCTGACCGAGGTATTTCACGCCGACCTTGTCTCCACGCTCCACGTTTTCCAAGAAGTCTTCGAGCGCCCTCCTTCCCGAAAATATCGTCCAGGTTTCGCCTCCGGTCGTCTCGATTATTGCTGCCGGTCCATACTGTGTTTCCGTTGTGCGTTCCACTTCTCCGATTAACTTTTCTGGATTCCCGTCTTCTTCCGGGATCCATTTCTGCGGGAATTCTCGTTCCTCTGGATTGTCCAGTTCGTTTTCGATTTCACTCCAAACGTTCTCTTCTCCTATGTTCTCGATTTCCGGTGCTTCTGCGATGTCTTCTTCTTCCTCGACCACCTCTGCTATACCTTCACTCGTCAGGACGTCCAGTTCTGTCCCTTCCAGGTCGATGATGTCTCCTTTCGACCCGCGCTTGCAGTCCTGATTGAGCCTAACTTTCGCCATTTTCTTTCTCACCCCCTTCTGATTTCTTTTTAGGTGGAACTGTGTGACCCATTCCATATCCCTCCACCAACGAAATGGTGAGGCACCGCAACGCAAGGACAAATATCGAAATGATGATTAGTGCCCCGAATATCTCTTCTACTACCATCTACTTCACCCCTCCGTTCGTCCTGGTGAGCCGGGCGTGATACTGTCTGACTTCTTCTTCATCGAGGACGTGACCGCACTCATCGCACTGGTATCGCCCCGTCGGTCTGACCTTGACTTCACCGCCACACCTGTCTTTGACGCACATCTATATCTCCTCCAGTTCTTCGTCCATTTCCATCCCCTTGCAGAACCTCAACACGAGTTTTCCTCCCCGTTCAGTGAATATCCAGAACCCGAAGTTCCCTACCCCTAAAAGGATAGGTATGAGTTGGAGGATAGAGTCCCCGAGCATCTCTGACACTTCGAGTAGCCCGATAAGACCAAAAGCAGCAAAAACCATGGAGTAGAACCCGACCCAGTATCCGAGCGTGAAGTCTTTCTCCTCTGACATCATATCTCCTCCAGTTCCCTTTCCAGCACCTTTTCGTTTTTCGCCCTGTTCTCGCTGAAGTCCTTCGCCTTGCCGGAGGTCTCCGTGTTCCTCTGCTCGTCGCAATCGCCCAGCAGCAGTCTTTGTAGAGCGTGCGGCGGTATCATCTTCCCATCGCCCCGTATTCCTTGGCCGTGAGGAAGAACCGGACCCCGTCGTCTATCTTCTCCTTCACCGTATCACCTTCTTCGGCAACGCCTTTCCCCAGTGGCGACAGTAAGACTTTCCAGGAGTGTTGACCGTTGCGCATCTCGGACAGGTCATTCAGAATCAGCCACCTCACGCATGAATATGCCAGCGGTAACGTCAACATCCGTGACCTCATCCCAGAGCTTTCGGTTTCCACCAATT
>JAHENW010000148.1 GCA_018610025.1 Thermoplasmatota archaeon | reverse complement strand
TTCTCTCCCTTTTAATATTATCCCATAATTATCGTAAGACCTCGGGATTCACTATGTGCTCTGGCCTTTCTCCTTTTAAAACAGATATCAGGTTGTCGGCGGCCATATCTGCCATGCCGTTTCTCGCCCTGTGGGTCGCGCTTCCTAGGTGTGGAGTGAGGACGACGTTATCCAGGTCGTAGTAATCCGGGTTGGCGCCGTATGGTTCATCGGCATATACGTCAACACCAGCACCGGCGATCCTCTTTGAGTGAAGGGCCTCTATGAGCGCCTCCTCGTTCACCACTTCACCCCTAGCAGTGTTTATAAGATAGGCGGTCTCCTTCATCCTCTCCAACTCGCTCCAGCTGATCATGCCCTCGGTTTCCTCTGTGAGCGGGACATGCAGAGAGACTATATCGGACTCTTCCAGCAGTCTATCGAGTTCAACCTTCTTCGCCCCAAGTTCCTCTTCAACCTTTTCTTTCCTAGAGCGGTTGTAGTACAGGATATCCATGTCGAATCCTACGCTCTTTCTCGCCACGGCAGTACCTATATTGCCCATACCGATTATACCTAGGGTCTTGCCCGTGACCTCGCGACCCAGCATGAGTGTGGGGTCCCAACCTTCGAAACCGTCCTCGCGCACGAACTTATCGCCTTCCGCTATCCTCCTTGCAGTCGAAAAGATGAGGGACCAGGCTATCTCCGCCGTTGCGTCTGTCAGTACCCCAGGAGTGTTGGTCACTGGTATCCCTCTTTCAGTGGCCGCTTCGACATCGATGTTATCGTATCCCACGGCGTAGTTTGAGATAACTTTGATTTGATCCAGTTCAGATATTACCTCCTCATCGATGGTATCGGTGAGAAGACACAACATGGCATCCTTATCCTTTCCCCTTTCGATTATTTCCTCTTTCCTTAAATTTCTAGGCTTGGTGTTCACCTCTACGTCATACCTGTCTCGGAGCTTTTTCAATCCGGCCTCAGGGATCTCTCTGGTGACCAGTACTTTCATCTTTTCCACCATAAGGTGGAAAGGCTCGATATATAATACTATTTTTGGTGTTACTAACTCGAAAAAAATAAGTAGCTACGTGAGATTATTTCTTTTACTTTAAAGGTGAAAAAGATGAAATTCAAGCTCGCTTTCATAGGTTTTGGAGTGGTCGGTCAGGGTTTAGCAGAGATATTAATCGAGAAAAGGGGATGGTTGAAGGAGAGGTACGACTTCGATTACGAAGTCGTGGCCATCTCGGACATGAAGCTGGGTTCAGTTTACAGAAAAAAGGGGTTGGATATGGAAAAAGTGATGGAAATGGTGGATAAGGATGAGAGTTTGAACGAGTATCCGGATGCCGTTACTGGAATGAATCCCATCGAAACCATCAAAGAAAGCAATGCGGACACTGTGATAGAGGTTACCTTCACGGACATGGAGACCGGCGGGCCGGCCTTGGACCACGTTTGGACTGCCCTGGATGAAGGGGACCATGTGGTCAGTACCAACAAGGGCCCGGTTGTGAACGAGGTGAAAGAACTGCTTGAACTCGCTCAGAAGAACAACGTGCATTACCGTTTCGAGGGGACGGTTCTCAGCGGTACGCCGGCTATCAACCTTGCTGAGGACACGTTAGCGGGCTGTGAGATCTCTGAAATAAAGGGTATTGTTAACGGCACTACCAATTATATACTCACAAAGATGGAGGAAGGGATGGAGTACGAAGAGGCGCTGGAAAAAGCGCAGGAGCTGGGTTACGCAGAAGCGGATCCTACCGGTGACGTAGAAGGCATAGACGCCCAGGGCAAGACCGTTATCCTTTCCAACACAGTCATGGGTGGCGACCTGGAATTGGATGACGTGAATAGAGAGGGTATAACGGATATCACGCTTGAAGATGTGAAGGAGGCGAAAGAAGAGGGCTATCGATGGAAGCTGATAGCTAGGACGAAGAAAACCGCTGACGGGATAGAGGCAGAGGTGAAACCGGAAAAACTGCCAATGGATCATCCGCTGGCTGGGGTCATGGGACCTACGAACGCCCTGAACTTCACCACAGACCACCTGGGAGAAGTCACCGTGGTTGGGCCCGGTGCTGGTAAGGAAGAGACCGGTTATTCGCTATTAGTAGACCTTCTAGCCATCAACGCCGCATTGGAGGAGTGAGGTGATAGATATGCCTGGTGCATGGAATAAGGTACTGAAGGTTGATCTAACTGAGAAGAGGGTGGAAGAAGAGGAGATAGATCAAAAAACTATAGAAAAATATCTAGGGGGCAATGGACTTGGCATAAAGCTGCTGATGGAGGAGACCGAGGGTAGAGTGGATGCATTCTCTGAGGATAATCCGCTTGTATTCGTACCCGGGGCACTCAACGGCAGCCAGATACCCATGACCGAGAAATGCGGCTTCTACTCCAAATCCCCCCTGACCGGTATAATGGCCGAAGGGATATTCGGCAGCGGCATGGGTGAGCAGGTGAAGAAGGCTGGCTACGATGCTTTGGTTGTAAAGGGTAAGAGTGATGAATTGAGCTATCTACTTATAGACGAAGATGGGCCGCGGATAGAGGAGGCCACAGAGCTGGAGGGTACGGGAACAGAGAGGGCAGAAGAAGTGCTCACAGAAAGGCACGGTGGTAAAGCGGTGGTCATCGGTCAGGCCGGAGAAAATCTGATCAGATTCGCTATCATCGCCGGTGATGACAGGCAGGTCGGAAGGACCGGTCTGGGTGCGGTGATGGGGTGGAAGAATCTTAAAGGTATAGTGGTCAACGGGTGGAAGGACGTAGAGCCCGCTGATGAGGAGATGTTGAAAGAGCTCAAGAGCGAGGCCTTCAAGCAGTTCAATGAAGAAGGTGGTGAGGGGAAGGACAGCTTCGACGCCTACAGCTCACACGGTACGGTAAAATTCGCAGGTATGGCCTCGGAACTCGGTATTTTTCCTACAAGGTACTGGGAGAGCGGTTCTTTTGATCAGGCGGAGAACCTAAGCAGCTACCAGTGGGAGGACCATATATCGAAGAACAACGGGTGTCACCGATGCCCCTGCAGATGCGGGCAGGTTTACGAAGATGTCGTGGATGTGGAGTATGAGACGTCTTTTTCACTGGGCTCCAACCTAGAGGTCGGGGATATAGAAGAGGTGGCCAAGGCGAACTACCTCTGTGACGATTATGGTCTGGACACCATCGGTATGGGCAACACGCTGGGATTCCTCATGAAGCTGAGTGAAGAGGGCGATATCGATGAGGGGATTTCCTTCGGAGACGGAGAGAAAGCGCGTGAGATAATAAGGAAAACGGCATTCCGTGAAGGTATAGGTGTTACAGCCGCTGAAGGTGTCAAGCGCATAGGTGATAAGTTCAAAAAAGAGGAATTGGCCGTGCACGTGAACGGTCTAACGCCTCCGGCCTATGATCCCCGAGCGCTGAAAGGCATGGGGCTCGGTTTTTACACTTCTACAAGAGGAGCATGCCATCTGCGCTCAGACTGCGACGGGATAGAACTAGGCAGAGGGATGTCGGCGGATAACGAAGGAAACTGGGTCGAGATGGAGAAGGACAGGACATCGATAAAAGGTAAGGAGTACGTTGCATGGCGAGAGAACTACATCACGCTGCACGACACCCTGGGCTCCTGTAAACTGACCGGAAGGAGCGTTTACTCTCCTAAGAGGATGAGTGAATATGTGAAGGCACATCTAGGGATTGATATAGATAAAGGAGATATATATCGAACCGGAGAGCGCATCTATAATCTCGAAAGGCTCTACAATTTAAGCCAGAAGCCGGAGATTGTGGACGAGCTGCACGTGCCAAAGCAATTCGAGACGCCGACGC
>JAHENW010000147.1 GCA_018610025.1 Thermoplasmatota archaeon | reverse complement strand
GTCATACTAGCTCTCAACAAAGACGACCTGGAGGACAAGGAGATAACCGAGGAATTTATCACTGGAAAGATCTCATCTTCCTTCGATTACTATTTCTTCACGTCTGCAAAAACAGGTAACAATGTAGAGGACGCCTTCAACTCCCTGTCCTCGCAGGCACTTTTCAGGTCAGAATCGTCCATCTCAGCCATAGAGGAAATACTGCATGATAAAAGGATAGACACAGCGAAGAAACTGTTGAGCGGTCTCTTGGCCCTCACCTCCGAGAAGGGGGATATGAGTCATTCAGAGAGGGTGGAACTTCTGGAGGAGGGCGATATAAATAAATACGCCCTTGACGAAAGGGTTTCCGAGGAACAGGTCATGGACTTCGCTGAAGGGGTTTTAGGATGGTATGAAAAGGAAGACGATCGGAGTGGTGCTATGTCTGTTAAAGAATTGATCGAGAAATATAAGAAGGACTCATAGTGATGGGGGTCATGAGCTTTCTCTGAATGGGAATTTTCCTTTATAGGTCGTGCCTGCAACATGGGTATGAGCTAAGATATCCCCCGACCTAACGAAAAAGAAGATTATCAGACCGAGTTCTATGAAGCCGAGTACAAAACCGATTATCGGTATCCTCAGGATCTCCTTCGTGCTGTTTCTGATGAATGACTTCTTCAATGATATATTCTCTCCATAGGAATCGACCACCTTCAGGCCCAGTAACTTTTTACCGATGCTGGCACCCAGAACCCAGCGTGATTCGAGGACAGTGAAATAACCGATGAAGAGGCTGCTCAGGGCTATATGTAGATATAAATCAGAAAGATTCTGGAAATAGTATCGATATTCGTAGACATTGGTCCTCCAAGAGACCTCAGCAAGGAGGGCAGGCTGAAAGATGGAGAATCTTACCAAAAGGAAGAAGATGACGAAGGCTAGTACCTTGAAGATGACAAAATCGATGAGGAAGGCGAACAACCTCGTGATCGGGTGAGCGTCGTTGAATGAAACGTCCTTGTCGGATTCTTTTACCCTGCCCCATGGACTTCCCTGAGTTAACTTTCCACTGCTCATCTATATCGATTGGTTGGGAGAGTCCCAACTCTTTATTTATTCTTTTTCGCCATATACTTATGGGATTCTATACTTATTTGAGTCATTTTGAGTGATCCCTGCCTTTGTCAGCTTATTCTCTATATTCTTCACCTTCTCCGATGGAAACTCTCTACTCAACTCGTTGAAATAATCGTTGAAAAACGAGGTTCCCCTAGAGATCACGTCCCCCAGCTCATCCCAGTGCAGATAGCTAGTTCGCTCCGGAACTTTTTTTATGAATTCTCCAAAATAGGAGGGATAGCACTCCTCATTGATCGACTCCGAGAATCTTCTGTTCAAGAGGTCGTTGTACCGAACCAGTTTTTCCTCTATCCTTTCGATCTCCCTCTTGTAATTGGTAAGGTCATATTGACATAATATCCGAGGACATACCAACACATAGTGGAAATCCCAGTCATGATACGGACTTTTCTCGCAGTTCGTTAGTAAAAAGGCAGATTCTAGACCGCGGATGATCTGGTCCATCTTCTCATATCTCTTCGATCTTTGGGTCACATCCGTATCGAGTTTAGCTTCGAAGAAGATGAAGGTCTTTTCTCGGGGTAAGATGAGGATTGCATCGAACTGAGTCCATCTCCTTTGGCCTTCGATATCCAAAAAAGACAGGTTTTTCATTCCTTTATGGCCTAAAAAGAAGGTCTTGTTCATGATCTGGAACTCGAAGAGAAGGATACTGTTGGAGGGGTCAATTTCGTCACCCAATGCATCGATCCCTACCCGATCCCAGAGGCCTTTTTTTTCTGGTATTGAATTATAAACCTCTTCACCGGCATGAATTTTTCTGAAGAATCCCTGGTTCCAGCTTGAATCCGGATGACGTGGTCTTACCTTCAAGCTCTCGACCTGTTTCCATTCATCGATCAGCCCGAATAAGAAAAGGGTCAAAGAGGTTTCAGAGTTGGTGTTGAAGAAACTATTGGGATGCCCTGGATCCTCTGATAAGGATGTGGCTCTGGTCTCGGTTATCCCGTAATAGAGATTCCATCGGTCAGATGATGGAGGGATCCCAAGTAAAGTTGGAAGTGAAGACGATCTGTGCATCTGCTTGGCCATCTGTTCAGTTATCGAAAGGGGATATATTACGATTTAAAAGGGGGGTCCCTGAAACTATCACGTATCTTACCTAGCCTCGAATCGATCCACGAGATCCTTCTTCTTCAGTATCTTCCGGGCATCCGGTGTACCCTTCCTTATCTTTATCGTGCCGTCTGATCCCACGGTCGCGGTGAAGAGGTATTCTCCTTCACCATATATATCGACGGTCTGGCCCGTCATATCAGCACCGACCTCCAGCACCACCTTGTCCTTGTTCACGAATACGTCTACACTCTTCTTTTTAGTCTTCTTCTGACCTTTTTCCATCTCTCCCATTGCTCTAACATCTATATTCAATCCAAGTTCGGCCTCTATCCTGTCTATGTTCTCACCGTCTTTCCCTAAGATAGACGGTATCTTATTTTCTGGAACATGTATCCTGACACTGTCGGATGAGGTCATCACAGCCTTCACCGGGCCTCTCACATACCTGCTCATCTCCTCCTCTATCTGCTGCTCAGCCATCTCCCATATGGGTTTCCTGCCGGCCTCACTCTCTTCTATGGGCATGACGACCACCTGCTCACCGTAGGTGTATACCTCGTATTCTGGCACACCGCTCTCGAAGTCCTGCACCTCTATGACCGGTCTTGCAAGGTCCTCCTCCATCATCCCTGCGGGGACCTTTACAGTATAGGATATCTCGTACACCTTTCTGATCTCACCCTCTTCCACAAAAACGATGGTATCTACCACCTGAGGAACCATCCCTAGTTCGACCCTACCTATCAATCTCTGCAGGGCGTCGATGGCCCTGTTGGCGTGGGTGACGCCCACCATCCCGACGCCGGCCAATCTCATATCAGCGAAGACCTTGAAGTGGGGTGTCTTCCTAACCTCGTCGTATATGGTATAATCCGGTCTAACCAGTAAAAGAAGATCACCGGTATCCTCAATCTCACCATCCAAAGAGGTGTATTGTGTTATATTGTCCGGAACCTGGAGGTCCCTGGGCTCCTCCATGGTTTTGACCGTAAAATCCTTCTTCATCAAGTACTCGGCGATGGCCTGGGCAAGGGTACTCTTACCGGCACCAGGTGAACCCGCCAGTAAAACCCCCCGCTGTTTTTCTGCCAACCTTTCTTTCAGGTCTTCTGAGAAATCGTAATCCTCCAGGGACAGCTTTGCCACCGGCCGGACAGCGGTTATCTCGAATCCGTCGGAAAAGGGAGGTCTGGATATGACTATCCTCAGGTCCTCTAACTGCACTACAGTGGCACCGCCCTTATCCACTTCTATGAAGCCATCGGAAGATCGCTCGGCGCTCTCTATGATCTCGTGGGCTAGGCCCCTAAGCTCTTTTTCAGTTAACTTTTCATCACCTATTGTCTTCATCTCGATATGTCCTGGGGTGCCCACCTTGGCCTTGGGTTTTACGCCGGTCCTCAGGTGGACGGACATGACGTTCTCGTCGAAATAATCCCATATCCTGCCGGCCTCTAGACCTCTCTCATATCTTGGACTCACGTATTCGACCCTGAGGCCCTTGGTCCTGGCGATCTCCGCCTGAACGATATCGCTGGTGAATAGTAATCCTTCTTCAGCGGCGGCCAGCTCCCTGATCATATAGTCTATCTCCCCACCCGGGGCTAGTTTGATATCTTCCAAGGACGGTCTATCCCCCTTGAAACGCAGCTCTATCTTCCCCTCATCAGCCATTGCCCTGAGGTTCTCCAGTTCCTCCAGACCGCTCATGCCGGTCTCCTGCCCCTTATTGGCCTGGGTCTCCAGCTCGCCTATCACCGCCTCCGAGATGATAATCTCATCTCCCTGGAATTCTCCCTTCTCGATCTTGTCGGTCACTCCTCCATCGATTATAACGCTGGTATCGGGTATTATCTTCATGGCTCTTTTATGAATCCGACGGGGTTAAATACTTTTTCTCTCGGTGGGCTATCAATTCCTATCAGACCACAAATTATTTAGCCCATACCTAAATCTTTGAGGAGATGACCGACGGTTCCTCTTCTTCCAAAGATTACGATAACATGTGGGTCCTCAAAACAGACGATATGTTGGAGGACCTCTCCTGGTACTGGTGGTGGTGGATATTCTTCATCAAGAATCCCGATGATCCCAGCACACCAAAGCAGTTGATGATCCTCTGGTCTACGAAGTATATCGATCACATCCGAGTGAACGATAAGGATTGGGAGCTGAAGAAACTACCCACCTGGAACGAGGGAAAGCTGGAGTTCAACGGCATGACGGCTGCATGGTGGTTCGACGGAGAAAGGATGCACGACCCCATCGTTTTAGAAGAGATGGATTTCGAGATCGTGAGCGAAGGGGAGAAGGGCGAACTGAAGCCGCTCTGTGAAGACGCCGATTACCGCTTTTACGGTTCCCCTAAAAAGTACATCATCAATATAAAAGACCAT
>JAHENW010000146.1 GCA_018610025.1 Thermoplasmatota archaeon | reverse complement strand
GGGGAGGTGGTGGAATATTCTGCAGAGAAGAATGAGGAGGTACTAGAGAACATCTTGAGAACGGATGAAGGTTCGAGGAGGGTGGGAGAACTGGGCATCGGCACGAACCGAGGTATCGACCGATTCACCGGAAATACATTGTTCGACGAGAAGATGGGCGATACGATCCATCTAGCCCTGGGTAGGTCCATCCCCATGTCCCTGGGAAACGAGATGGAAGGGAACGACAGTTCGATACATGTCGATATAATCAAGGGCATGGAGAAGGGTCGGGTGAAGATCGACGGAAAAACTGTGATAGAGGATGGAAAATACATCTGGGAGATGTAAGAACTTCGTTGATTTTCTCATGGGTACATATATATACCGTCCCTTATTCCTCTATCGCAAGCAGTTGTGATGTTCATGGACGAGCGGATAAAAGAGCACGCGGAGATATTGGTGGAATGGAGTACCGAGATAGAAGAAGGAGACAATGTTGTATTAAGTGCCGGAGAAGGAGCAAAGGAACTGGTCATCGCTTTACAAAAGGAGATAGCCAAAAAGGGAGCCAAACCGATAACCCTCTATTCATCCAGTGAGGCGAAAAGAGCATACCTAAAGAATTTTGAAGGTGAATTCGAGACGCCGGAACACGTTCTGGCTTTGATGGAGAAGGCCGACGTCATCATCGGTATAAGTTCGGACCCCAATTTGAAAGCCATGAGTGATGTGCCGGGCAAGACCCTGGCCGAGTACTCAAGGGCACGGAAACCCATACAGGAAGAACAGATGTCGAAGAGGTGGTGTGGGACACAGCATCCGACCAACGCCCAGGCGCAGATGGCCGGTATGCCACTGGAAGAATACAAGGACTTCGTCTACGACGCCATACTGAGAGACTGGCAGGAGGTACATGACATGCAGGAACAGTTGAAGGAGAAGTTGGACGAAGGCAGCGAAGTCTACATCGAGGGCCCAGAAACTGAAATCACCATGAATATAGACGGTATGATCGGGATCAATTCCGACGGAGACAACAACATGCCCAGCGGTGAAGTGTTCACGGCTCCTGTCGTCGACGGCGTTGATGGTGAGATACTCTTCGATAAGCCCCTGATACACCGAGGTAAAGAGATAAACGGCGTGAAGTTAAAATTTGAAGAAGGTGAAGTCGTCGAATACTCAGCTGAACAGAACGAAGAGGCCCTGGAAGATACGCTGAACACCGACGAAGGCGCGAAAAGATTGGGAGAACTAGGCATCGGCACCAACCGTGGGATAGACGTTTTTACCAAAAACATGCTCTTCGACGAGAAGATGGGCGATACGATCCACCTAGCCCTAGGAAGGGCCTATGCCAGGTGTATTGGAGAAGACAGAGAACAGAATCAAAGTGCCATCCACGTGGATATGATAAAGGACATGAGTGAAGGGATACTAAAGGTGGATGACGAGATAATAATGGAGAATGGAAAATTCTTCTGGGAGATGTAGTTACCACTCCAAAACTTTTTTACTCCCTTCCCACTTTTTCTTTCGATGAGCTATCATCCTTCATTCTGGGACGACCCAGAGAAATTTGAATTCATCTCTACCGTGAAAGAGGTAGAAGGAGAAGAGATAATTTTAGAGGAGACTTTTTTTCATCCAGAGGGAGGGGGCCAGCCAGCGGATAGAGGTGAGATAACCGACCATCGGGTGAAGGACGTCCAGAAGGTAGATGGAAAGATCGTTCATAGGGTTCCGGGCCATGAGTTGGAGAGTGGGAGTGAAGTGAGATGTAAGATAGATGAAGAATTCCGGCGGTACTGCATGAAGGCCCATACTGGAGCCCACCTCGTTTACGGTGCCGGTCGGAAGAAGCTCGGTGATATAAGCTACTCTGGTTTCGAGATATCCGAAAACAAGATAAGGATAGATTTTGAAACGGAAACCCATGTCACCCGCCGAACACTGTTGAAGATGGAGAAGATGTGTAACGAGAAGGTAGTGGAGGACAGAGAGGTCAGGACGCAAACAGTTCATATAGACGAATTGGACCAATACGATGACATCGCCTTCGCCAAAGAGATACCCGATCAGGAGGAAGTCAGGGTGGTCGAGATAGATGACTGGGACCGGGCGACGTGCAGTGGGACCCATCTTACAAGGACCTCGGAAGTCGGGAGGATACATATCATGGGCAAGAAAAAGCTGCAGGAGGGGGTGACGAGGATAGAGTTCTGCGTAGCCGAAGATGCGTTGAAGAAAGATTATGAGCAGAAGGAGCATCTATTGGCCGCTGAGAGGAAGTTAGAGACGGATGACAGTCAGCTTTCTAAAAAAATCGCAGATATATTGGACTCCCGTGAGGAGTTAAAAGTAAGGAACGAAGAGCTTCAGGAAAGATTACTGGGATACGACCTCGACACACTATATCGGTTCGATACCCCGGACACCACCTTTTGTATAGGGAGTGTGGAGATAGAAGATAACGACCAGCTGTCAAGATCGGTAAAGGATAAAACAGGTCCAAGTGAGGTCTATATCGTAATAAATGATCTGGACAGTACCACCTGCGTGGTCAGTGTGGGCGAAGACGTTTCTCATATCAAGGCGAAAGAAGTGATCGCTGAGATATCCCAGGAGTTCGGCGGAGGCGGAGGTGGAACGGCCGATTTTGCCCAAGGCGGGGGTTTTGGGGCGGACACAGAAGAGATACTGGGGTATATCATGGGAATGCTAGACCTGAGGTGAGATCATGGGCGTTTTAGAAGACCGGGCAGAGGGCCTTTATAAATCAAGGTCTGATACATACGAACTAGAGAGCGATATACTGGCGACCAGCAGGACGGCCCACAAAAGAATAAGGTCGGTCCTACGGAGTGGGTAGCATCACTGAGGAAACGATAAACTAGATGGTAAATAAATCAAAATAAAGAAAAGGGTCTAAAACGAATCGACCCGGGTCCTGTACAATTTTTTAGTTTACCAGCAACCACTTTGCTTGGACGAGACTTTACTCTTCCTCTCCGGTAAGTGCCATCTTAATCTCTATGGAGGAAACGTTCACTGTCTGACCATCCTCCTGCTCGATCTCCTCAGTCTCGGTGATTATATCCGTTATCTCGGCCTGTTTAACGAATCTGTTCCTCGTAATCTCTGCCACGTCTACCGCTTTACTGATGGCTCTACCTCGTGCCTTTATCTCTATCTCGTCTGAACCGCTGTTGAACTGGGTCACAACGGCCATCACATAGTTCATGGTTTCTTTTTTTCCGATAAAAACTGTGTTTTCATCCTGCATCTTATGCACCCTGATTTTCTTTTTTGTTTATTGATTTCATACCCCGATTGAAAAGGTGATATTTACTATTTTACCCTGATTTTACGGTAGTTATGCCCGCTAGGTCCATTGGAGGGGGGTCTCTTCTTCTTTATCCACCCTCTCATCTCCATCGGCACCCTCGGACTTCCTCCCCTCTATCAGTACCCAACGAAAGAGGACAATGGATACGGCAGCTAGGAGAACGAAGCCCCAGCACTCTGGATTGATTATTTTGGCGATAGAAAGAATCCACATCACGGCTAACCCGACCAAAATCGAGTACCTTAATATAGTCTTCCCTTTGAGCATTATTATACCATGTTTATCCATGTTTATATAGGTGTAGGTTCCAATTTAGAGACTTTGATTTTATAGTGGGACTCGTAACTTTTTGAACTAAGTTACGAGCTCCACAACTAGTCAATGAATCTCTAAAGTTCAAAGCCTCCTGAAGTAAAGGTTTTCTATTGAGCCGTTTTATTGATTTTTTTATCTAATATAGCATTAGGGCTTTTAACCCCATTTAAATAGTTAGAGGTATGCCCGATCGGGGATTCGAACCCCGGTTGGGGGCTCCGCAAGCCCCCATGATATCCAAACTACATCAATCGGGCTTTCTGATATACGCTATCTACTTATACCATCTGAGGAAGGTATTTAAAGCTATTTTTTTCAACCTTCTTTTTCTC
>JAHENW010000145.1 GCA_018610025.1 Thermoplasmatota archaeon | reverse complement strand
GAAGGCTTCTGCCTTCTCGTACTCCTCCATGAGCCTTTCATCGGACACCTTTCCCAGGAACTTTACGTTGTCATCCAGACCTATCTCCTCGACCAGCCTTTCTAACCCTTCCCTTTCAGGACCGTCTCCTATTATCAAGTATTCCATATCAGGGTACTTGGCCGCAAGCCTTTCCACCGCCTTGATGGAGTATTCAAAACCCTTCTTCTCCACCAGCCGCCCTATACTGAGCAGTCTTTTCTCTTCAATCTCCGCTCTACTAGGATCGAACTTGTCGGTGTCTACCCCCATCCTCACCACCTCTATAGCGTCGCTATTTAGGCCAAAGTTCTCTACAATATACTTCTTATTGTATTCGGAGATGGTGATTACCTTTGCTGCGTTCTCCAGTACCTCCTTCACATGCCCGTACCTTTCCCTCGAAAATATATCCCACGCGTGGGTCGTCACCGTGTACGGCACGCCCGTCCTTTTAGACAGGTAGTAAATGGATGAGTTGGTAGCGAAGTGCCGGTGCAGTACGTCCATACCAGCGGCGAGATCTGTGAAATATTCAGCCACCATCCGGTGATGCCCTTCCAGCATCGATCTATCAAGCAGGTCGCCTTTCAGGAAGGAAAAAAGTGATGATAGACCGTCCTTCAGGAATCTTCTAGTGTAGTATTCAACGTTTTCACCCCCTTCCCCCTCGATGGAAAAGACCTTCACCCTGTTGTTCTTCCTTAGCTCACGTACCTCGTTTTCCACAAAAGATTCCGAAGTCTTGGGAAATATGTCCAGTAGATAACCTATATCCATCGGTACGGAATGGTATGGGCATTAATTATATTTTAGGAAGTATACCTTTTTCTGCGGTCCCTTCCCTCTCTTCTATGAAATAGATCGTGAGGAAGAGCAGGATCGTATATGCCAGGGAACAGAGGAGTGAGGCGGCGATCATCGCCGACCCGTCGGCAGACTTTATGACCATGGATAGGGAGACCGCTATAGATATCGTGTAGAAGATGAGAAAGAATTTTCCTTCCGTGGAGAAGTACGTGAGGAACGAGAAGAGGAGCAGGAAGTATTCCCAGTGCACCTTTGGATAGAGGGCTAAGAAGAGGGCCAGCAGTACGGTGATGAGGGACAGACCCGACCAGCGCCCTTTTTCCGACAGCCAGATGAGATACAGGCCCAGGATACCGATGAGGGCCATGATAGCCTTCACGGGCAGCAACCCATTGTTTATCTCAAACAACTGAAGGCCTAGACTCCAGAACGAGATCCCTCCCACGTTGCTCTTCGACGCCCCACCGCCGTAGAACTTGAGGAACCACAGCACGTCGGGACCCCAAGCAAGTCGGAAGAGTAAGAGTAGACCCAGAGCGGCGGCGATAGATACGGTCACGTATCCCAATCTTTTCTTCCATCTTTCATCTCTGAGCGTCAGCATCACCGGGACCCAGAACCCTGTCCAGACCTTGGCCACGGCCCCGACTCCCACGGCTAATGGGAAGCCTTTCTTCCTTTTTTTCACGTACAGGTACAGCGGTAATATCAGCAGGAAGGCTACAAGGGGCTCGTCCTGATGCATGGTCAACACAGTCACCGGATTGGCTAGGAAGATAAGGGAGGCAAGGTATGCATTCTCTTCATCCCTCTCCCTAAAACATCCATAGATCAGGAGGGAGTCCAGGAGTAAGAAAAGTGCGAAGTAAAGATTGAACGATAAAAAAGCGCCGCCCATCTGTACCGAAGGTGCTATCGCAGCCGCAGGTATGAATAAAAAATTGATCAGAGGGGGCGGTCCTGTCCACGTCTCTTCGTACGGGTTCCCCCCGTCAGCTATTATCGAGGCCCGTCGGTTGAAGATGGGGATGTCGGTCATCTCCACCCTGAAGTGGAACGTGACCTCTCCGTTCTGATGGAAGGTCTTCTCGCCTTCCCATGTCTTGTTGGAAGAGCTGGAGTTCAACTCGTTGAGTCTTACAATGCCGCGCTCCCCTTTCATCTCGTAAAACACGTTAACCGCACCGATGTGGATCCCGAACCTTTTTTCCTTCAACCAGCTCCACCTGAATTCCACCTGCTCCCCCTTTTTTACCCTGAAGGTTATTCCGTCACCGCTCAAGTTCTCCTGCGGGGTATACGTAACGTTCCAATCCGGTGTTTTGAACCCCTCGGGAGCACTCTCTTCAGGAAAGAAATAGTAGTGCTCATCTTTGAGTGAGAGGGAGTGGTGCAGTACGGGAGGTATGAAAAGAAGAGCCCATATGATAACCAGGACTAAGATTTTCTTCAGCCTACTCCAATTCCCTAGTTCGTCGGTCAAGCGGTCCAACAGCCCGTCTATACTTTCGCTCAACTTCATAAGATATCACTGGGGTGCCCCCTTCCTTTGTCCGGGTGATCATACCTTATGATAAAGAACGTCTGTAGTAAGAGTAAAAGAGAGACCGCCGTGGTGATGAGTGCGAAGAGCAGGGTTTTTGAAGAGATGCCTAAGGGCGCCATGATCATCATGCTGTACAGCAGTACTACTGCGGCTGAAAAAACAAAGAGTGACTTGACCTTCACCGTCGAGAGATAGCTGAGAAACGGGAAGAGAACGATGTAGTACGACCAGTGTATCTTGGGGTAAAGGGCGAGGAAGATGCACATCATAGCCGTCAAAGTGACCACGTATCCCCAATCCCATCTTTTAGACAGGTACAGTATCCCCAGTATCGACACGCCGATTGCAGCTATGATAGCTTTAGTTGGAATCAAGTCCAGATCTAAACCGGTCAGGTAGAACCAGTAGCGCCACATGGACGCTGGACCGGTGGTCGCCTTGGAGGCACCCCCCGAGTAGAAGCCCATGAACCAGAGCGTCTTGGGACCCCACAGGAAGTAGAAAAACAGCAGTGTTGCGGCGGAAGTAGCTAGGGCTATGGTAAGCATTTTTATCCTCTTTGTCCACCCCTTTTTGAGTAAAATCAGAGGGTACAGGAACCCGCCCCATATCTTCACTGGCACGGATAGACCCGCACCTATGGAGAAGATCTTCTCCCTCTTTTTCATCAGAAAGAAGAGCGGGAGCAGGAGGGTGAAGGCCATGATGGCCTCGTCCTGGTGTATGTTCAGTATGCTGATG
>JAHENW010000144.1 GCA_018610025.1 Thermoplasmatota archaeon | reverse complement strand
CGAAATACAGGGAGAGAGCAATGGCATGATGGATAGGTTCATCGAAAGGGAGAATCAAATCTTCGATAAACTGGAGGAGTTTAAAGAAAACGACCTCAATTTCATCCTGGTAGGAGGTTATGCCGTGTCGGCGTTCAATCATAGGTTCTCCGTCGATGCTGACATAGTGATTAAGGATATAGATCAGAAAAAATTTTCACGACTCCTGGCGGAGAGGCAAACATTCCATCGAAAGAGGAGGATGAGATTGTAGAGGCCGAGATAGAAAAGGTGAGGAAGCAGGATTTCGATGGATTAGGATAAGAACAGTTATTCATCTCTTCTTTTAACCACCAGAGCGATTATCACAGCGGATACAGCACCTATGATTATGGCAGAAATCAGCCAGCAGTGAGCCAAAAAGAAACCTTTCTTGGCTGATTCTAGGGCATACAGCTTGCCCTCGGTGGACCCGACATATATTGTACCCTCTGGGTCCACAGCTGGAGAAGAAGCGCCTTTTATGGGGTAGCTCCATTTTTCAGTCCCATCTTGAGAAAGAGCATATAACTTTCCAGAGCTCGTAGCATATATCGTACCTTTTGGGCCTAGAGTTATTAGGGAACTTTTCAAAGCATTTTCGGTTTCAAAGCGCCATTTTTTAGTTCCGTCTGGCTTTACTGCGTATAAGTCATCTGATCCGATATAAATCGTTCCATCGGAGTCTATCGTTGGTGATGAAGTCGAAATTAAGGCACCTGTATCAAAACTCCATTTCTTCGTACCATCTGGATTGAGGGCATATAAGTTCCCATCGTAACAGCCTGCATAAATAGTACCATCTCTACCTACCGTAGGCGAGGACCTAACACGGCCCTCGGTACTGTATTCCCATTCTATAGCCCCGTTTGAAATGGCATAAATCTTGTTATTATATGACCCTATGAAGATCCTACCGTTGTTTCCAACAGCTGGCGAGGATAATGACTCACCTTGAGCGGTAAATTTCCATCTCATTATACCGTCCGGTTTTAACGCATAAAGATAGCCCTCCTCAGTCCCCACGTATATCGTTCCGTCACTGCCGATAGTCGGACTACTATACATGACGTAATTATGAACATTAAATGTCCATTTGATCGTACCGTTTGGATTAATAGCATGTAATTTTCCGGACGGAAAGGCGGTGCCCACATAGATAGTTCCATCGCTACCTATCGCAGGAGATGCCATCACAGCCTCATCAGTGTCGTATTTCCACTTCAATGTCCCGTTCGGTTCTAATGCATAAAGCTTGCCATCCCCAGATGCCACATAGACCGTTCCGTTAGAACCCAACACAGGAGATGATGATATCGATCTACACTTGTCGAAAACCCATTTTTTCTTCCCCACCAAGGGGTCCGTTTGGAATGGATCCCAGCTTTTGTAATTCTCCGCTTTTTTACCTCTATCCACATCTTCTTGGGTCTTGGGAAAAACCGCTGCAGTTGTTAGTCCAGTTGTTATCAAAAAGAAAATAAGAACGAAACTCATCATCTTTTTATAGTTCATTTTTCTCCCTTCTATTATTTTCTAAGTTCAAGTAGGTGATAAAATAATTTTCGTTTCGAAGACTTTCGAACTCATCAAAACTTATATACAACCCAACATTCCCCACGGGGCATGCGAGGTGATGAAAGAGGTATAGCGGGGTTCTTCGTTGACGGGCCAGTGCTCCTTATAATCATCATCGCGTTGAGTATCTTTTCTGCCAGCGTCTATCACAGCTATCAGGTTTACGAGGAAGGTAGGAGAACGGACGAGATGGAGGATAGGCTGGAAGACTTTATCCATTCGGTGCGCAGCTGCGACTGCCTGACCGATTCGCCAGGTGTGATCAGCGGAGAGAAGCTTTCGTCGCTCAATAACACCCGTTTTACAAACATATTCAGACCAACAGATCTCGGCTTTCACTACAATATAACAATAGACGATAGGAGCGGGTATCCAACGGACTGCAGTGAGTGGTACAGCTCCGGTAGGAGAAGCACCTCCGGAGATATTTTTGTGAAGCGCACGGCCATGGTCGTGCGCTTTAAAGGCGGTGAGTCACACCTCGTTTCCGTGACCGTATCCATATGGGAGATGAGCTGATGGATAGGAAGGGAACATTCACACTCTACGATGCTGCCCTCTTTTTCGTCTTCCTGCTGATAGCCTCTACGGTTCTATCCTCTGTGATCTCACTTTCGTACGATGCGGATGAAAGAATGGTTGACGGAGAGTTCTGTGAAAACTCCAGGCGTGCACTGCTGGCCTCGACGATAAGGAGCACGGGCTATGATTGCAGTCAGAGGTACGTGGTCAGGGAAGATATGAGCGTGAGAGAACTACTGTTGGAAGAACTTTATCTGATGGAGAACGGGATAACGACAGAGAACATCAGCTATCATCGGGATGTAAGGAAACTGGCAAACGGCTTTTTTGAGAACGAGGAATGGATGCTACACGCCTCAGGGAATGAGGAACTCATCGTATGTAAAAATGTCCTGATCTCGAACACAAAAAGAATGCAGAGGAGGATGGGAGATGAAGTAAGGTCGTCCTCATGGATGGGTTCCGGTTACTCGGGTGAAGAGGTGCAGATAACACTATATATTTACGATGGTAAATAAAGGGAAAGAATATTAAAAGGGTGGTGTATAAACTATAACCATGCATCCTTCAGAAGAGATAAGAGGGGTTAAGGGAAGCGATCTAAAGGGCAAAAAGATAGCCCTGGGTGTGTCAGGCAGCATCGGGGCTGTTGAATGTGTGAAATTAGTGCGCGAGCTAATACGGGAGGGGGCGGAAGTCCACTGCGTCATGTCAGAATGGGCCCAGAATATCATACATCCGTACTCACTAGAGTTCGCTTCTGGTAATGATGTGATCACGGAACTCACCGGACAGGTGGAGCATGTAAAGTTATGCGGTAAGGTAAAGGACAAAGTGGACCTCTATCTTGTAGCCCCGGCAACGGCTAACACCATCTCGAAGATGGCCAAGGGGATAGACGATACCCCAGTGACTACATTCGCCACCACTGCCATCGGCTCCGGTATCCCGCTGGTAATCGTACCGGGTATGCACCAGAGCATGTACGAGCATCCGATAATAACCGATAATATAGATATTT
>JAHENW010000143.1 GCA_018610025.1 Thermoplasmatota archaeon | reverse complement strand
GGTGAACGAGCGGGATACGCCATCACTGGAGGGGTACTGTCTGGATCCCAGCAATATAACCGAGATACTCAACGAATGCCATTCCAGCATCCACCAGTCCGCTACCTTGGAGCCCCTAGACGAGTACAGAGATTCCATAGGGCTTCCCTACGATACGGAGACGAAGACCTACCCATCACCTTTTCCCGAAGAGAACAAGATCGATTTTTATATCGACGAAGTGACCACCAAATACGACGTTTTAAAGAAGGAGAAGGGGATGAAGGAGAAGATCAGGGACGAGCTGAAGGACATTCTGAAAGATGTAGATAGGAACACAGTAGTCTTCTTCCCCAGTTATCGGCTGATGGACCAGATAATCGGACCGCTGGACATAGATGGACTTTACAGAGAGCGTAGGGACATGGACCAGGTAGAACTCATGGACATGATCGCTGGTTTCAAAGAAGATGGAGGGGTCCTGGTCTCGGTCATCGGGGGCAGGATAAGCGAGGGTATGGATTTTCCCGGTAAAGAGCTGGAAGTGGCCGTGGTGGTCGGTATACCGTATCCGAAACCTACCGCGAGGCAGAAAGCCCTACAGCACTATTACAACCTCAAGTTCGATGCTGGATGGCACTATACAGTCGAAGCTCCGGCGGTGAGGAAAATACTCCAGGCAACGGGTAGGCTGGTAAGGAGTGAAACGGATAAGGGAGCGAGCTTGATAATGGATAAAAGGACCGTGCACTTCCAGAAATATTTAGAGGGACTGGAATTGGTCGAGGAGCCAGGTGAGCGGATAGAGGAGTTTTTTGAAAGATAAAAAAGTTTATAATCATCATCTATCTGAATAGGTACGATGCACAAGACCTGTGATGTCGAGATGGAGAAAAACATCCTCGAGGAGAACGAGAGGATCGCCCACGAGAACGAACACATCTTCCAGGAGAACGACATAAGAGCTTTCAACGTGCTGGGCGCCATCGGTTCTGGTAAGACGTCTATCATCGAGAGACTGTACGAGGGGATGGACGGGGGGGTTACCGGAGGGGCATTGGCCGGAGACCTGACCGGGGAGGACGACTATCAGCGTTTCGTGGATGAAGGTATGAAGGCCGTAGCGGTGAACACGGGAAAGGACTGTCATCTGGACGCCCACGATGTTAATCACGCTCTGGAAGATCTACCGTTGAAAGAATTGGACTACCTCTTCATAGAGAACGTCGGTAACCTGATATGCCCAGTGGATTTTCCCCTGGGAACCGAACGGGATATCGTGATGATTTCAGTGACTGAAGGCGACGACATGGTCAGAAAGCATCCATTGATATTCGCCCAGGCCGATGTTGGAATCATCAACAAGGTGGATTTGGCAGAGGCTATGGATGTAGATTTAGATGTGATAAAGCAGGATTACAGGAACGTCAATCCACACGGGAAGCTGATAAAGATGAACGCTAAAGAGGGAAAAGGTATCGATAAGCTAGCTGAAGAATTAGAACTGCCCTATTCTTTGTAATAAGGCGAATCCTCCAAGTTTACCGTGAAATCCTTCTCTTCCTCGTAGAACTCCTTCCTTTTCTTATACATGAACCCACCCACTGCACCGATGGATATGGTTAGGCCTAAAAGTAAAGAAGAGAAGTGATCATACCCTTCAGGGACCGGTACTTGGGCGCTGGTACGGCTGTTCTCCACATCGACCGGTTCTAGAGAGACCTGCTCTGAATCGGCTTCCTGATCCACCATTAGGAGTAATTTTTGGTCGTTTCTTCCGTACATGAAAGTTCTAGCCTCGGCATCCTCCCCATCAAATGTCGCTCTCCTGCTCACGGTATAGAATCCAGTTTCACCATCCGGAAATTGGAGTTCATAATAACTGATATCCTCTTCAGTGGAAGATAAAGGAGTTTCTATGATCTGACCCTGGGTCCCTATCTCTTGTGAGATTATTATCTCTCCGTCCAAGTCCGGCATATCTTTTAACGTATATGAGAAGGTTATCTCTGTCATGTCCTCCATGGCTATGACGTTGAAGTGGAAGTGAAGGTGTCCGAGGGTTATGCCATCACTTTTGATGACTTTATCCATCTCCACCTGGTAGTGGGGGAACTTTTCACTCTCGACCTTTTCGATAGATACGTTCCATCTTTCTCCAGCCAGCTCGACCGAATAATCCATCTCAGATGTCTGAAGCTCTATCTCTCTGTATTCCACGCTGTACCTTTCCTTTCCGTCATCTTTAACGGCTATTTTCACCACATCTTCGGTAGATACCTCGACATCAACGCCGTTCAAACCTGAGCCAGTCTCGGCAGAAGAGAGTACAGAAAAAGATGAAACTAAAAGAAGGGTGAGAACGAGGGAAACGTATATCCTGGAAGCGAATTTTTTCCTTGACATCCTATCACCTAGCCAAATAATGAACCCCCTAAAAAAGGGTTGAGGAGGTTTTTATCATGAGAGATAAAGTGAGGAGGAGTTATCGTTATGGTGCGTTTGTTAAGCTAATAAAGGGGGGTGTGATATAAAAGTAATTTAGCACAATCTTAGAATAAAGACGGTTAAAAGAGGTTTAAAAGAGTTCCTCTTCTAGCAGCGGTGCGATGGTCACCTCGCTCTTCTCCCCCTCTATGGTATCGGTACAGAATACGGAGCCGCATACGTTGTCAAGTCTCTCTAGTGCATCTTCGGCGAAGAGACCATGGGTTGCCCCGGCGTGTACCTCTTCGGCACCCTGTTCCAGCAGCTGTTTGGCTGCCTCTGTCATAGTGCCTCCGGTGGATATGATATCGTCCAGTATCATCACAACCTTTCCCTCGACTCCTATCTTCTTTGGCTTCAATTCGATGGTCTCCCCATTTATCCTTTTTTTCTGTAGATAATCCCATTCTACATCGATCTCTTGAGATGCCCTTTTCACCCTCTCTATACCCCCTTCATCCGGAGAAATCAGCAGGTCAGGCTCATGTACCTTGGCATGATCGGCCAACCAGGGCATGGCACTCAAGTTGACGGAATCGATATCGAAGTAATCCATGACTATTTTTGAATGGATATCGACGGTGTAGAAGAGATCACTGTCCAGCTGTATCCTTCTAGCGATAGCTCTGGCACTTATCGGTTCTCCCTCTTCGAATTTTTTGTCCTGTCTGCCGTATCCGAAGTAAGGGACCACGGTGGTAACCGACCCTGCTCCGTTTTCCCTCAGAGCGTCGAGCAGGAAGAAAAGTTCAATCAGTCCTTCATTGGGATAAGTTGTCTGGATCAGTACGCAATCTTCTCCCTCTACTTCTCCTTCCAATCGAACGTATATCTCCCCATCTGGGAACTTCTTCCTTTCGACCTCTATAACCTTTTCATCTATCCTTTCGCTCAACCTCTGGGTCAGGCCAGTAGAAGCCGGTCCTTCTATGAGCATCCTATCGTAAGGGGATAGAAAATCCGGGATATAACTCTTTTGAAATGATAACATTTTCTGCGTAATAATTTTATAACATCCGGACAGTATGAAATCATGGTGTAATCGAGATGATGCCCGGTGGCAATCCTAGACAGATGAAACGTATGATGAAGAAGATGGGGATGGAAACAGAGGATCTGGAGGCGAAGAAGGTGATCATAGAGACAGATGATAAGAATCTGGTGTTCGACAGTCCCCAGGTGGTCCGCATGGACGTCAAAGGACAGGAGATGTACCAAGTGGTCGGGAGTCCCAAGGAAAAGGCTCCAGAGGGGAGGGTCTTAATCCCTGACGAAGATATCGAGATGGTGGCTGAAAGGACAGGAGCTTCGGAAGAAGAAGCGAAGAAGGCACTAGAAGAGAACGATGGGGAGCCGGCGGAAGCG
>JAHENW010000142.1 GCA_018610025.1 Thermoplasmatota archaeon | reverse complement strand
TTACAGGGGGTGCACACCTCTCCGGTATCCAGAACGATCTATTCATTGAATGGGTGAGGCATAAGGGATACGTGCAGGTAGATGAAAAGGGAACGGAGGCTGCTGCCGCTACCTCTGTTGGTGCTGGAACAACTTCAGCCGATTGCACACCTACGTTCAAGGCCGACCATCCCTTCGTCTTCATGATTAAAGAGAACCACTCTGGGAATATACTGTTTCAGGGCAAGGTGGCCGATCCGACCGTGTGAAGGTTTCCACACGATCTGAAAAAATGTATCTTCATACATATAAAGTTTAAATATCTTAAATTAAATAAACCTCCGGTGATTGAATGAAAAAGAAAATCCTAGCCGTTGGGGTTGTGATACTGCTAATAGGAGCTGTACTAGCTACCATCGGCTATACAGGGATGCTGAACAAGAAACCCGAGGAATTGGCCGATGATTACGATCGGGGGAACAGGGAATATGCCTCCTACGATGGAGGGGATACGGTCACAGTTACCGGTGAGATC
Organism: Thermoplasmatota archaeon; assembly: GCA_018610025.1. Lineage (GTDB taxonomy): Archaea > Thermoplasmatota > Thermoplasmata > Halarchaeoplasmatales > Halarchaeoplasmataceae > JAHENW01. The sequence continues at coordinate 4,708 of JAHENW010000142.1, read as the reverse complement.
ACTAATGAAGAGAGTATGAGCATGTTCGGTGAATCAGTATATGTCTACGAGATGAACAATATAGATGACTGGGGATTCATCGCCAGTGAAAAGATCGGAGATGAAGGTGAGAAAGTAACTGTCGAGTTAGAGGTAGAAGAAGGAAGTATCGCCGGGCAATCAGGAGAATACATGGAGGCAAGAAGCGTCCAGAATATATCTCTCATGATGACCCTGGGGATAATCATTGCTATAGTGGGTATAATCGTGACCATAGTGGGCGCCGTAAAAAGTGGAGAAACAGAGGAATTCGAAGAAAGAGAGAGGCAGGAGCCCCCTAAAGAGGAGGTAGAGAATTTCTAGAACCCTTTTTTCTTTTTTTTATATCTCCCGGTATTCTTCTTCGAAGACTATACCCTCGTCCTCCAAATCATGAAGGATGGGGTCATAGATCTCTTCTTTTACCGGTATGTGCACGCCTTCTCCACTGATCTCTCCATTGAGAATCTTCTCCACGGCAATGGCGGCGGGTACACCGACGGTCTTGGCCACTGCACTTGGACCTTCGGGATCACCATAGACGATCAGCGTTGATGTGATCTCCTCTCTCTTTTCGGGAAAAGAAACCTCGAAGATATGGTGAAGTATCACGATATCCCTTTCCCCCTCTTGGTAACTCATCTTCTCGTTCATCCTCTCGACAACAACATCGATAAGACCTCCTTTATCGATGGTCACTTCCTCATCATCTAGAAGACCGAGCCATTCGATATTCTCTATCACTGACGAATCTTTAGGCAGGTTTAAGTACTCAGCTACGTCCTCCTTGAGCTCCTTTCCACTATCGATCAGTTCCTTCGTAAGATCACGATATGTTATGTCACCGAACTCCCTTTCCTCCTCACTCAGCCATCCCAGCTCGGTTATACCCTTCAGGGTCTCGGACCATCCTGGATATCTGAGGGTTCCTCGGAAGACGGTCTCGGCATTTTCCAGCTGATACTTCTCCTTATAGGGCAGAGCGTTCCTGTTGGGATATGCCTCTAGATCCGGCAGGTCGCCTATATCCATGATCCAATGGTGCTCGAAGAGCTCTTCTCCCGGTATGTTCACTATTTCTCCGTCTTCTAGGTACTTAGCAGCGTTCTTTCCTGCCAAGAGCACACCTTTTGGACTCCATGATACTTTATAACCAAAGGGATTATCGCTGTCTTCCGGAGCCGGAAGCGCACCGCAGTAGGACTTGAAGCTGGTGACCTTTCCTCCCTTCTCATTCACCTCTTTGATTATCTTCCTGGCACTCATATGATCTATACCGGGATCCAGACCGAATTCCATCATGATGAATATGCCCGCCTCTTGGGCCCGCTGGTCAACGTCAGCGATCTCGTCGGAGACGTATGAGGTCGTCACCATGTTCTTCTCATGTTCGATACATTTATCGGCAACGGTCCTGTGATAGGCATAGGGAAGAAGGCTCACTACAAGATCGTGCTCCTGAACGAGTTCATCCAGCATCTCTTCGTCTTCTATATTGAATTCGATGGCTCTACCCCTCTCGGACCCTTCCACTTTCTTCTCGGCCTTACTCACAGTCCTGGATGCTACGGTGACTTCAAAACCCTTATCTAGAAGATAGCTCACATGTGGCCCTACCACGTGTCCAGCGCCCAAAACCAATATTTCCTTCATGATATCCACCATTTAGAACGTCTTATCCCTCGAGAAATTCATTCAGATATTTATAATCTGGTGTGAGCTGGCCCTGGTAAACGACCACCGCCTTCTTGAGCTCGGGGGGGAGATCCAGCTCTTCGAATGGTACGTCGTAATCCGCCTTCGCCATCGGGGGTATGAAATCCTTCACCAGCTTGCTGAACTCCTTGGATGATTCTCGGGGGATCTCGGCGGGGAGATTATCCACCGCCAGTACGGCCGGGCCCTCCCCTTCCCATCCTCGTTGAGTCTCCTCTTCCGATGGGTCATAGGTGTATACAGGATGAGCCGGGTCGGTAGAATGGGTATTGAACTCTATACTACCCTCCATATCACAGGATATGTCTCCGATCACCTTCAGTTTCTTCTCATCATTCTGATAGAGCTGCCTCATGATCTCCCTTGTCACGAACCTGGGATACTCCTTGTCCCAGTATATACAGTTCATCAGTACCGTAAGGTTGGGAAGGTACCGGGAGAAGATAGAATGATAGCGGATAGGGTTCTCGTAATAATCCTGGAGTTCGAAATCTTCGGTGGGATCGTTGGGTCTGACCATGTCCTCCTCCCTGAATACCACATTGTACACCAGGTCTTCATCTCCTGATAAATCGACTATCTCTGCCGGTTCTATCTCCCTATGGGGCAGTAGTTCAACGAGTTCCTGGGCGGTCTGTGATACGTGTCCGTAGCCGGCGAAACCTATGACCAGTGGTTTGATCTCCTCCGGCAGACCATCCTCCTTTATCTCACGCCCAGTCTCTTTGACGGCCTCCTTGGCCTCGTCCAGTCCATGGTAATCCACCATCTTTTTCATCCGGTCGAAGGGGCTCGATATCCCCTCGGATCCCAGCTTCTTACCTAGGGCCCAGAACGAGTCTATCATACCGGCATATCCAGCATGATGACCGAAGAAGACCAACCGCTCGCCGTTTTCATCCTCTATCTTCTCGTAATCTATAAGGTTGCACCCGTAGTCCATCATCTTTTTCAACATGGGCATACTTTCTTCTTGACCCTTTATGGTGTGGGAGAAGAATGCCAGCGTCTTACCCTCGCCATAATAGCCCTCGGGTATCTTCTTAACCCCTAGGACCACAGGACATCCGTCCAGTGAATCCTTGATCTCTGCACCCGCTTCACGGTATTCCTCCCCCTTGAAAGCTCTTATCTCGGATCTCTCCACCCACACATCCAATGAATGCTCCTCTATCAGCTCTCTTACATCTTCCGGAGATAGAGGGGCCCGCCTCTCCCATCTATTCTTGTCTTCCTTCCTGATACCTATGACGGCCATATCCAACACCGTTCTCCTCATCCAATCTTCCTTATTTATAGTTGTAGCAGGTAGAGGGCTTCATTCGCCGAAAAGCCAACCCTCGAACACCCGCATCACCACCAGGGAGACGAAGAAAACGGCGGCTCCCAGGAGTACCATCAGCCAGGAATTCACTCCCAAGGGAACGACCCGGAAGTAAGAGCTCATCGGTGTATACAGTATCATGAATTGTAGAATGATCGAAGACGCGATGGCCATTCCCAGCCATTTGTTGGAGAAGATCGGGGTTCCATACCGATGCCTTATGGGTACCACCTCTATGAGTTCCAGGAGCACAAGAGATGTGAAGGCCAGGGTCCTGGCCTTCTCTATGCTGTCAGCGAGCCCGAGCTTGAAGAGCGAGAGGCAGATGACCGTTACGGATATGCCTATCCACGCGATGGAGAATCCCAGGGTCTTATTGATTATATCTTCGTCCTTCCCCCTCGGTTTTCTCTTCATTATCTCTTCGGATGATGGATCTACGCCCATAGCTAAAGCGGGCAGTCCGTCGGTCAACAGGTTGATCCATAAGAGCATCACCGCTGTCAGTGGAAGCTCGAAGAGCAGGAGGGTGCCGATGAGCACTATGAGGACCTCACCCAAGTTTCCAGATAAAAGAAGGTTGACAAATTTTCGGATGTTGTCGAATATGCCCCTGCCCTCCTCGATGGCGTCCTTTATTGTACTGAAGTTATCGTCTAAAAGGATCATATCCGAGGCCTGCTGAGAAACGTCCGTGCCTCTCTCCCCCATGGCCGTACCCACATCCGATTCTTTTAAGGCCGGGGCGTCGTTGACACCGTCGCCTGTCATGGCCACTATATGACCGTTGTCTTTTAGCGCCCTGAGTATATTGACTTTGTGAGAGGGGGACACTCGGGCGAATATGTCGACCTCTTTGACCTTCTCGCTGAGCTCGTCCTGGGACATTTTGTCCAGCTCTTTTCCAGTGATAACGTCCCCTTTGAAACCGAGGTCTCTGCCTATAGCTCTGGCAGTTATAGCCTTGTCCCCCGTGATCATGACCGTCCTTATGCCGGCCTTCCTGCATGTTTCGATAGCCTCCTGCACCCCTTCCCTAGGTGGATCGATCATACCCTGGAGTCCCAGGAAGATAAGGTCCTCTTCTAAATCACCTTGATCGCTCTCTATGAGTTTTTTCTTGTCTTCATCACCCCCTTCACCCAACTCGACCTGCCTGTAGGCCATGGCTAGAACCCGTAAAGCCTCGTCGGCGTATTCTCCAGTCTTATCCAAAAACTCCTCCTTTTTCTCATCCGTCAGTTCCTTTATCTCTCCGTCGTCGTGATAACGATCACAGCGCTCCAAGATCACTTCGGGAGCACCCTTTACGAAGGCCCTATCGTTATCACCGGGCCCGTCATGGATCGTGGTCATCATCTTCCTGTCCGATGAGAAGGGGATCTCGTCTATCCTCCTGTACTTCTCCTCCAATTCCTTCCTGATGAACCCGGCCTTGTCGGCTGATCGCAGCAGAGCGGCCTCGGTGGGATCACCTATTATCTCCCCATCCTGTATATCGGAGTCGTTGCAGAGCGCTCCGGCCTGAAGGATATCCTTGAGTTCGGAGGGGTCGACCTTTTTTCCGTTTGAGGTGAACTCCCCATCCCCCGAAAAACCGCCGGAGACCTCGATATCCTTCCCATTAAAGAATATCTTCCTGACCACCAT